>NZ_JAJSRC010000035.1:0-56721 GCF_021283245.1 Pseudomonas sp. NMI760_13
CTGCTTTAATGCCGAGCGTTTGGGCGCGGGAAACAAACGCTTTTCAAAGCAGCAGCCGCGAAGCGGATGCCGCCCTGCTCTTTGGGAATGGAAGCGCGCCACCGCTGGGTGGATCTGCTCGGCAGCCTTCGGTAGGACGCGGTAAGCCAGGACTATCCAGAGCCAGGCCGCGTGCAAGGGGACCGTGGAATACCGCAGGGAGCGCAGCGAGTGAGGATATGCCGCGAAAGCCCCTTGCAGGCAAGGCCTGGTGGCGGATAGGCCATTGGGGCGTCCGCTTCCTACCGATGGTTGCTGAGCTAGCCGCAGTGGTTGCCATGGAACGACCGGCAAGCGGAGCGCGCAGGCCGAAGGCCGGAGGCGTGAGGATGGAAGCCCGAAGGGCCAAGACCCGGCGTGCTTCTGGCCGGGGCTTGGTTCACGACAGCCGCCCCCCGGAGGGGGCACGCACAGGACTGCACCTTACTGGGTCCGTCCAGCCGGATGCAGCGCTTCATCAATGCGTTTCGGCGTCATGGAGGATGCAGCATCCGGCACCAATATTTCGATGCGAGTGGTGGTCGGTGGATGCTCCTGCAGATAACGCACTTTTTCCTGGTACTTCTGATCAAGCCGGCGTTGAAGCATATGCCGCGAAGCGAGCATTTCAACCGTCAAAAGACCTACACCGGCAATCGCACAGAGAACCACGGGTAGCCAGTTGCGCCGTTTGGTCTTGCGTTTCATGGCGAGCCTCGTCAGTTGTCCAGGCGCAGCCCGCCGCCTTTGAGGCTGGCCAGCTCGCTGAGCAGCAGCTCGCGCTGCGACGGTGTGATTTTGTTGAGGTACTGCAGCTTGGCCAATGTACCGAGTACAGCGCCGTAACCCATGAGGGGATAGGTCGGATCGGTTCGCCGCCGACGCAACGAATCCTCCAACTGATCCATGGACTGGGCCATCGCTGAGAACTTTTGGCGGATCTCATTGAGGGAGGTGGGCCGGTTTACCAGGTTCGGGAAGTAGTTGGCCAGGCCGGGCCGATCCGAGTCCATCAGGCACTGAATACCCAGCTCCAGATCCTCGCGGGCGGGAGCGGTGGCCACCGACAAAGCCCCCTCGATCTCGGCAACCGAAGCCGTCTCCAGCCACAGCAGCACATCGAGGTACGCGGTCAATTCCTGTTCCGTTCGTTCGTCCATGGCTCAATCCTCAAAATCCATTTCATCGCTGGCATCGACAACCAGGGAGCGGCACTGTTCGGCACGACGCATCAAACTGATGCCCTTACCTGGCCAGAGTGACGCGGCGGCTTCGTACAGCTCGGCGGCTGAATACCACTTCTTCCGATGCTCTGCCAAGCGCGCAGCGGTATGCAGGGCCTGGCTGGAACGTTGGGCTTTGCTCATGGTGAGATCGCGGAACATGGTGTATCTCCTTCGCGTGGTTTCCCGGGGACGGTTGCCGCCGTCTTGACCGGGAAGGTGAGGCGCCCCGGGCGGGGCGCCAGTCGTTATGCTGCCTTGTCGAGGTTGCTGGCCAGCGATAGGCCGACCGCAACAGGTCGTACCCACACCGGCATGTGGCTGAGCAAGAAGGTTTCGCCCTGCTTTGCCAGCAGGAGGGTTTGGGCCATGACGCCTGCAATAGCCTCGGCGGCTTTTGGCGGCACGGCATTACCGATCCGCTCGCGCCACGCCTGATCGCTCAAGCCGTCCAGCTCAAGCATTTCCTCCGGGTCGACCAGGCTTTGCAGCGCGGCCATTTCCAGGGTGGTGAATGGCCGGTGCCAGGTTCCGTCGAGGCTCTGAATCACGCAGGTCAACCGATCATTCGCGGCTGGCATACGCGGATCTGCCACGCTCCACCGGCCATTGTCCAAGCGCGCACTGGCGGAAACAGCGCCGGCCAGGCCCTCCCACGGCACCACGCCATAATGCCCCCCGGTGAGGTAGGCATCGCCTTTCACTCGCCGTAATCCTGGGCGTGGGTCTTGTACTGCAAAGGCGCCCTGCCCTGTCGTGCTGCCTGCAATGACCGTACGTGCGGCACCATCCCAGCGGGTCACGTTGTATTTGCCATGGCCACCAGCTGCACCACGCGGATCTGCCACGCTAAACGTGCCCTGCCCTGGCGACTTGATGCCGATGATTGCGCCGCTCGGGTCCTCCCAGCGCCGTACGCCATATTGTTGGTACTGCGCGGCACTGGCTGGGCTGCGCGGATCTGCGACGGAAAATGCGCCATTGGTGGGGCCAGTTTGACCGGCGACCGTGCCCACTGAATCACCCCAGCCGCGCACGCCGAGATAACCGGAGAATGCTTCCGGCACAATCACAAAGTCGCGCAGGTAGCCATCTTCGATGGCCAACTGATCGAGGCTGCGCCAGTCCTTACCGGCCTCGACCAGGGCAAGGCGTACCCACGTTTTCCATTGCAGTGCAGGAACGCGGTGCATCGGGCCGGCGCGCTCGATATCGCCCGGCAGCGGCATGCGGCCAAGAACAGCACCGACCGATTGCAGGGACTTTTTCTCCGGCTCATAGAGGAACGGCGGCACCTTCTCGACGTGCCGGGCCACCAACAGGAAGCGCTTGCGGCTTTGGGCCAACCCGCCCAGCTCCCCGCAGTCGTGGGTTGTCTCATTCACGGCATAGCCGAAGAAGTTCAGCACCTGGACGATCTGATCGAGCAGGTGGCGACCACGGGTGGCCAGGCGTGGCACATTCTCGAACACGATCAGGCTCACCGGGTTGTGCTGCCAGGCTTCGCACATGAGCCACACGCAGCGCAACGTCAGTTCATTGAGGGCCTGATATTTGGGGGTGAGGCTCAAAGCCTCGGACAACAAGCCAGAAGCCCCCTTGCAGGGGCTGCTGATGAACACCACATCGGGATCCTGGAAGCCCGCAGCGCGGCGTATGTCTGCCGGCGTAGCCTCTCGCCATTCGGCGGGCGGCTCCTTGCCATGAAAGGCGGTGTACTGCTCGCGGGTGAACAGGTCCATTTGTGTACCTGGTACGCCGGCCAAGCGGTCGAAGTCGCGCAGCGCGCCGGCGTCCACATCGACGCCGCCAATGCAGCGCCATTCTGCCTGCAGGTGGCCAACTACCTCTTTGTTCTGGTTGAAACCCTTGGCGCCGCCGCCAAGCCCGCAGCAGAAATGAAAGTGCTTGAGCACATACCTTGTAAGCATGTTCGTCATCCGTCACGAATGCCCGGACACCAGGTCCGGGCGGGGCTGTGGTCAGAGGGCGCGGGCAGTTGCCTCGGCCATATCGCGGAAGATCTCGGCGTGCAGTTCCAGCGGGAACTCCGCGATGACTTCGCGCTGGCCGATGCCGGAACGCTGAGCGACGACGGTGTACATGGTGACGGTGGCGGGGTCTTGCCCTGGGCGGGCCTGGTGGGATGGCTCGACGGTGAAGCCGGCGAACTCGCGCAGCTGCGCGGCTGAGCTGAAATAGAACAGGTGGGTTTCGATAGCCATTGGTGAATCTCCTTCGCTGTGTGCCCGGAGCGGTTGCCGCCGCTGGTTCCAGGCTGTCGAAGCAGGATTGCTTCGACGTACCCAGTATCGCAAAAGCAAAACCTACTGTCAACTATTGGTCAAATCTAATGTGACCGTAAGTTGATTACTGCCATAGCTCCATCTGCTCGGCGGTGATGTCGACCACGGGTATTCCTGGTGTGCGTGAGTCCAAGGCGTTGTCAGGATCTCGCAGGGTGTCGGATAGCTTGGCGAACCGTGCTCGATCAGTAGCGGTGCGCTTGACGTTGAAACCCTCGTCCACAACGTCGTTGACCCGTGCCCACTGATTCCAGGCGAAGCTACGGCCCAGCCCTACCGTGGTCGTCGTGCTGGGGAATCCATCGGCATTGCGCACCAGGTCTTCCCATGAGGCACCGAACTGCACCGCGTCGAAACGACTGTGCTTGCCGGTGAGCGCGTTGCGTTCCAGCAACAGGGCACGCTCCAGCAGATCCGGGTGATTCGCGGCAAGCCAATACAGCTCCCAGTGCTTGGAAGCTGGGCAGAAAAAGCAGGCCGATTTGATCGGCACCAGGTCCGCACCGAGGGCCTGGGTGATCGACCGTACGCAATCGCGCCGGGTCCAGCGGACCAGTTGCAAGGGATAGACATAATCGAAGTCGGCGTCGGCTGGTTTGATCGCCTTAGACCGGCGCAGGTCGGCTTTGCCGCAGTCATACCCGATCAGCTTGACGATGCGCTGCCCGGTTGCCTGGGCATGCTTCCAAAGTGGGTGGGGGGACCTGGCGTTGGGGCCGGAGCGAGCGCCCTTGAGAAACTGATCCTGGGGCACCTGCTTCCACTTCACCGAACAGGACTTCATGCCAAAGGCCAGGCTAGGCAACGTTTCGTTGGCCATGCAGTTGCCGTACAGATCCTGGTATTCAGTGGTCGGCTTGGGCTTTTTCCGGCACACGCTGACAGTCGGCCAGCCCCACGCCCGCAGTACGGAATCCATCGCCTCGATGTGGGCCAGCGTCTCGGGCTTCTCTGCGCCAGTGTCGGCAAAGGTGATGATATCCGGGCGCAACCCTGCCGCGTGCAGAGCTACCAGCATGGCCGTGGAGTCCACGCCAGATCCGAAACAGACGGCCAGCAGCCGCCCTGCCAACGCAGTGCGCAGGGCCTCGACCTGGGCCAGGGATAAAATGGGCTGAGCGCTGTCCAGTGGACAGCCGCGGCTGATCGCGTTCATGCGTGCTCCTTCGCAAGTGCCCGGAGCGGTTGCCGCCGCTGGATCCGGGCACTGTGGGGGTGATTACTCGGTGTCGTCGCCTATCAGGTCGCACAAGCTGGGGGCCAGATCGACTATGGCCGCCCTGTTGTTCGGTCCTGTCACCTCAAACACGCAGGCGCTGTCGGGATCACCATCTGCAATACGCGATTGGAAGTAGTGGCGGGCACACGCCTGTGCTGCCGCCCGGTGGTCGCCTTCAACGTCAACATCAACAGTCCATACAACTCGATAGCTAGGCATTGGGGTTTCTCCTTCGCAGTGCCGGAGCGGTTGCCGCCGCGTGTACCGGCTAGGGTTACTTGCCTTCGAAATAGGTGGGTCGCTGGGCCAGCTCGCGGGCAATCAATTCATCCGCGAACAATGGCGCTTGTTTCTCTATCCGCCGCTCAAGGTTCTTGCGCCGTACCTTGCCCTTGGCCTCGTCGCTCCAGCGCCTCACCGCTTGCGAGGCTGGGAAGTCCAGGCAGACGCCATAGCCTGCTGGGCGGGCCTCCCACGCCTTGCGCATTTCCTCGGGGAGCTTCTGCCCTGCCGGCGCCTCGATCACCAGCAACTCAAAGGCGCCAGGGCAAGGCAGGTGAGGCATACACCAGCGTAGGGAGTAGCGCCACATGGGCGGCGCTACCTGCTGGGTGGCCATCACGCAAAGTCCCACTGTGCCTGATCCCAACCCGGCAGCTTGCGCTGGGCCGCTTGGCGGATGCTGTGCAGGGTGCGGAATGCCTCGGTCGCGTAGTAGTCGCGATTTTGGTTCGACTGGTACTCCAGGCATTGAATGAGCTTGAGGGCTTCAAGGGGGGTGGGTTTGCGCACGGTTTCATCCAGCCCGAACAGTTCGGCCCTGAAGGTTTCGCCCGGATAGCGCGCACGAACCGAGCGCAGGTTTTCGTCCAGCAGTTGCTGGCCCTGGTCGGCCAGGATTTGGTAGGTCGTCGCATCGGGCTTGCCGGTGCAGCCGAACATGAGGATGGCGGAAATATGGAAACGGTCGACGATATAGGCGCTCATGGAAATCTCCTTCGCAACGTGCCCGGAGCGGTTGCCGCCGCTGGTTCCGGGCTGTTGAAGCGGTATTGCTTCGACCTGGTTAGTATCGCAAAGGGGCTTGCATAAGTCAACTATCAGTCAAATCTAATTTGACTGATAGTATATTCCACTTGCTACGCAGCCCGAGCGTCTGGAAGGACGTTGCCGGCATAGTATTCAGCTATCTGCTCGTTCACCTTATCCAGCAGATCCAGGCGCAGGAACTCCAGATGGAGCGTGCCTTTCTTGAAGGCTTTAGCCCGGTAGATCTCGTTCTCGAACACTTCCCCAGCCTGAAAGGCAGCATCCATAGCTGAGGTCAATGCGTGAGGCTGGAAGGGCTTGCCATCGAGCGTTTGAAATACCCTATCAAGGTCATTCAGCTTGTCTTTTGCCCACGAACCGTACCGGATGCAAAGACCACTTGTGAACGAAGATTCGACCATGCCTTCCATGATGACTTTCGGGCCGATGCGGAACGGCTCTTTAGCGTTTGTGCGGTAGTCGTCAGATAGATACCGGAACACATTGAAAACCCCACGCTGGAACATCGATTCGGCGTTTATGCGCAGGTCAATGAACGTCGCGCTAATTGTCGATGCGGTGAATTCAGGCGGGGATGGGCAAAGGCTTTTCTCAAACTCCGCGACGGCCTCCGCGTCCATGAGCTGTTTAAAGCCGGTCATATCGAACGCCCGGCGCCATAGGGAGGTGTCCAGTTCGCGGCGCACCCTGTCCTGGTCTTCCCTGATTTTCCCGGCGTGAGGCATCAGATAGCGACCATGAGGCGCTAGGACTTCCTCGGCCATCTCAAGTGTGCGGCGTGCATCTGCCATCAGGCGCAGCGCTTCCTCGCGGGCAGTTAGCAGATCGTCCAGCGTAGTAGGTAGCGCCAACTCTTTGAAAATAGACATTGTTCTGACTCCTTCGCAACGTGCCCGGAGCGGTTGCCGCCGCTGGTTCCAGGCTTGTCTAAGCGGGATTGCTTCGACGGATTCAGTATCCCAAAAGAAATTGCTTGCGTCAACTCTAGGTCAAATCTATATTTACCATAAATTGACTTTCTCGCATGCGAGAACCTTGTTCAATCGTGATTTATAAGCTACAATCAATCCCATGAAGACAATTAAACAAACCGCCACGTACAGGAACTGGGAACGCAAGCTGCGAGACAAGCAGGCCAAAGCCATCATCGCTGCGCGAGTCTTCCGCGTTGCGCATGGTCTGCTTGGAGACGTTCAACCAGTGGGCCAAGGGATCAGCGAACTGCGTATCCACCACGGCCCCGGCTACCGCGTGTATTTCCAGCAGCGCGGTAACCAGCTGGTCCTGTTGCTGTGTGGTGGGGACAAGAGCAGCCAAGCGCGGGATATCGAAACCGCCAAGTCCTTGGCCAGCCAGTGGAGTGACGATGAATGAAAGAACAATTTTACGACTACGATCCCGCTGATGCGCTGACCGATGCTGAGTCCATCGCAGTATTCATGGAGGACGCATTCGAAACAGGCGATGCGGCCTATATCGCAAAATGCCTGGGTGTCGTGGCCCGCGCCAAAGGGATGACCGCCCTTGCCAATGAATCTGGCCTTTCCCGCGAACACCTTTACCGGTCGTTCTCGGACAAGGGCAATCCGACCTTGAAAACCCTGCTGGCCGTGATGCGTGCCGTTGGCCTGGACCTGACAACACGCAAGCACGTTGAACCGGCACACTAACAACCCAAAAGGAGTCGCTATGAACACGGATCTGATCGTCAAAAGGATTTTGCTCACACCCGTGGCAGCTGGCTTTGGGTGGCTCGTTGCCACCATGATTGTGATCGGCCTTAACCTGGCCTTACCTACCGTTTCAGTCCCATGGATAGAGCGCGCTGGGCCTATCGGCGCCATTGTGGGCATCGCCATTTTTTACTGGATGACCTGGAAAGATGGTCGCTCGGCCACGCGGAAAGGTTAGGCCCATGCCGAGAATTAGCCTTAGCAACAGACTGCGTGACTGGTCGCGTCTATGGGTACTTTCTGGCGATGACATTTCCTGCCAGGAATGCGGAATGGCAACCCGAGCCAGTGAGCCGGACAGAATATTTGTGCATGGATACGGGTGCAGCCTTCAAACCCCAAACCATCAGTTTCCTTGGCGAGATCTGGCTGAGGCAATGGCCAAGCTACCTGGTAAAACCAAAGCTGCCCGTGCCCAAGACCCCTGCTATTACGTGAAATAGGCACCATCCACACAAGGAGTAATACGCACATGGAAAACATCGCTTGCATGACCAAAAGGCCGCGTTACGCCCTCGCTTGGGCGGTATGGGTGGGCGTCGCCGCGTGGGCATCGCTACATTCCCCCTACCCTGGATTCACTGGCTGGGACTATGTGTTATTCGCGTTCCTGGTCATGGTGCCCAAGGGCATAAATGGCGAGTTCCCCGCGTTGACGGATAGCCCTGATGATCTGACGCCGGAGAGAAAACGCCGCTACGTCTATACGCTGATCACGCTGGGGCTTTTTGCCTGCTTGCTGTCACGGCACGTCTCCATTCTCGACAGCCCCCTGGTGCGTGTATTCATCGGCTGAATCAACTGTCCAGAGCGCTTGACCGCAGGCGCTCTTGCAGATCTGCTTTAATGCCGAGCGTTTGGGCGCGGGAAACAAACGCTTTTCAAAGCAGCAGCCGCGAAGCGGATGCCGCCCTGCTCTTTGGGAATGGAAGCGCGCCACCGCTGGGTGGATCTGCTCGGCAGCCTTCGGTAGGACGCGGTAAGCCCGGACTATCCAGAGCCAGGCCGCGTGCAAGGGGACCGTGGAATACCGCAGGGAGCGCAGCGAGCGAGGATATGCCGCGAAAGCCCCTTGCAGGCAAGGCCTGGTGGCGGATAGGCCATTGGGGCGTCCGCTTCCTACCGATGGTTGCTGAGCTAGCCGCAGTGGTTGCCATGGAACGACCGGCAAGCGGAGCGCGCAGGCCGAAGGCCGGAGGCGTGAGGATGGAAGCCCGAAGGGCCAAGACCCGGCGTGCTTCTGGCCGGGGCTTGGTTCACGACAGCCGCCCCCCGGATGGGGGCACGCCCGTGGCGCGCTGGCTCGTTTCCCCCAGCGTTTACTGGTGGATTGCTCAAAAAATAGTTGCCATACCTGTCAACTCTTGCGACTATTAACCCAGTCAGATGATCTTTGCGAGACCTGGCAAAGCGGCTCCTAACCGCGATGCCGAAGAAAACCGCCCTCCTACGGCGGTTTTTTTTCGCCCAAAAAAAGCCTGGTCAGCCCCCTTTTGTGATGGCACAGCGACAGCGGAGCCGGTAATATCGCGGGCAGTCGTTTGTGGCATGTTTGTACCGGGTGGGGTGCCCCCGTTCTAAAGATTCAAAACACTGCTGGGGACGCGGGCCTAGGAATCCGCGCGGATTTGATCCCTGGTTAACATCAGCCCCGCCCGCGTCTCGCAGAGATCATCTGACTTGCTATCTCGTCGTCGGCCTGTGTTCCGGAAAAGCTGCGATAGAGACAGAGGCCCGCACCGTGAGGGTCCTTGGAATGCATAAATTCCTTAAAGATCTCACCATCCAGGTTGTTGCAAAGCTCCTGGTTGAGTGGATCCGCGATAGTTGGAACGGCTAACACCTGACTGACGGAGGAACCCGCTGCGGCCTGGCCAACGCGGGTTTTCTTTTGCCTGTGATCCGGCTCGCTCGCCGGCATCGGCCCCCCAGCGGGCAAAAAAAAGCCCCGCCATCGAGTAGCGGGGCCTACAGCTGTGTTACTAATCAATCAAGGTGGTCACGAATCCAGAGCCAGGCCCTGTACACGTTTGTCAGCTTGGCCAGGAAATCAGCCACGTTGACCACCTCTATGAGACGCTTTAGCGTTTTCATAGAACCCCCAAAAAGGTAGGTCCCTGGCCCGCCGCACTTACCGGACAGTGCAACGGTTTCACTGATCAGCCCCGTAAGGGTGTTGACGCTATCAGCGAACCAGAGTGTTCATCGGCCCTCTCCATTCCCGGCGCGTTGTCCAGACGCGGTGGAAAGGCCCCCCAAGGCAGCAAGCCGCCCGGTGCTCTACTTCATACCGCAAAAACCATGACCGAAAAAAGCCTTTTTACGCGTTTGTGAAGTTTATTTTTCCGAATGACGACGGGGGCTTGACGATGCCCAGCAATGCCGCTAGGTGGCGGCAACAGGCTGATAAACTGGGCATATTCGCTCAAACTCCCAAAAAAATTGCGTTAGCCAAAATGATGATCGCTTTACTCGGCGCTTCGGTGAATCTTCCGATGATCAATTTTGATCATTGCGCCGGTCGCTGTTCGGCTATTGCGCAACCAGTACCACTGTATTTACTATCGGCCTTGTTGACGCTATCAGCGAACCGCGAAACGAACGTCCATTCGATTCGCACAAACGAACCGCCCGTCCAGGCGGTTTTTTTGTGCCCGAAATTCGCCGCCGACTTCGCCGGTGAATTCGGCGTTCGGTGCGTAGCAGCGCCTATCATAGGCAGTTCGTTACCAGGTTTGCACGAACACCATGACCGAGAACGACTATACCTTCGCTGGTGCGGGCTGAGCCTTTTATACCAGCGGCTCTAGCCGCATCGCTCGACCTGAATTACTGTATATGGATACAGTAATTCACGGTGCCTTATGAACGCGCTTACTCCCCTCCCCCTCGCGGCTTCCGATCAGCTGCTGCAGGTGCTTGCCGGCTGTGCTGCAGGCGGCTTTCCGAGTCCAGCAGCTGACTATTACGAGCCACCACTTTCCCTGGATGAACTGATGAACATCCGCGCCCCGCATGTCTGGATCGTCCAGGTAGAAGGCGACAGCATGCGCGATGCCGGCATCTTCGACGGGAGCCGCCTGGTGGTCGACCGCTCGATCACGCCCAGCGCTGGGCATATCGTGCTGGCCTACGTCGACAACCAGCCGCTGGTGAAGCGGCTGGCCAGGTCGCCGGCAGGCTGGATTCTTGAATCGGCTAACCCCGCGTACAAGAGCATCGCGCCCAGCGAGTACGGCACCATCGAGGTGTTCGGGGTCGTGACTTGGGATCTCACGCAGCATGCACAGTGAACCTCGGCCCGTCTTCGGCCTGGTGGATGTGAACTCGTTCTACTGCAGCTGTGAGCGCATTTTCAGACCGGAGCTGCGGCAACGCCCAGTCGTTGTTTTGAGCAACTCGGACGGTTGCATCGTGGCTCGTACGAACGAGGCGAAAGCCCTTGGGTTGAAGATGGGGGACCCCTACTTCAAGGTGCGCGGCTTCTTGGAGCAGAACGGCGTCGCCGTTTTCAGCAGCAATTACACCTTGTATGGCGAGCTGAGTCATCGCGTGGGTGTGGCCATCGAATCCCTGGTACCGGACTGGGAACGGTATTCGATTGACGAACTGTTCGTGCGACTCGACGGGCTACCTGAGCCGATCATTGATGTAGGCCGGGCGATTCAAGCCCGAGTGCTGCAGTGGACTGCCCTACCGGTAGGAGTAGGCATCGGCCACACGAAGACCCTGGCAAAGGCGGCGCAGCACGCCTCGAAAGTGTGGCGAGAGAAAACAGGCGGCGTGGTCGACCTGCGCAAGCCCGAGGCGGTCGAATGGCTGCTCCGGCGAATGCCGGTTGATGAAGTGTGGGGGATCGGTCGCCGTATGCGTGACAACCTGGCCCGCGACGGAATAAGCACGGCCTGGGAGCTGTCGCAGGCCGAAGCGCGAGCGATGGGCCGCAAGTACAGCGTTGTGCTTGAACGGACCATCAGGGAGCTGCAGGGCGAATCCTGCATGGACCTTGAACAGTCCACGCCTGCCAAGCAATCGATCTGCTCAAGCAGGATGTTTGGCCAGCGTGTGCATACGCTCCAGGGCCTGCAGGAGGCGCTGGCGACCTACATTCACCGCGCCGCGGAGAAGCTGCGCCGGCAGCGCTCGCTGTGCGGTGCCCTGCGCATCGGCATCCAGACTTCATTCCATGGCGACGGGCCGAAGTACGCCAACGCGGCCTCCTGCATACCCGCATACCCAACGGATGACGTTCGGCAGCTGACCAAATACGCGCTGCAGGCGGTAGGGGAGATCTATCGGCCCGGCTTTGCTTACAGCAAGGCCGAGGTGCTGCTGATGGATCTGCGCAAGCGGGGGGAGTACACGCAGGACCTGTTCAGCCCGAGCCAACCCGAGCGCTCGGACGCTCTGATGGCTACCATGGACAAGATCAACCGCCGATGGGGCCACGACTGTTTGCGGACTGCCGCTGTCCCGCTGACGCCGGATTGGGGCATGCGGCGAGCATTGCTAAGCCCCAGTTACATGACCAGCTGGGACCAGCTGTGGAAGGTACAATGCCGGTAATTCTCGCGTGCGAGAATCAGCTTTTGCGGCTGGCCAGCCGCTTGCGGCGTACGCCAATGCTCGCACGGGATACTCCGGCAAGCTTGGCCACCAACGCATCTGGCACCTTCCCTAACAGGTGGTCGTAGCGGGACGCTACAGACACACGCTTATAGGGTTGAATACCCAAGAAAGCGCAGCGCTGCACAATCACTGGGTACGGCACGCCAACCTGCCGGCAAATTTCAGTCGGGGTCATGGTCGCCAACAGTGACTCATAACCCAACCAGGGGCCGTGGTAGTCGGGAATGGGAGTAGGGGGGCTGTCACCAGGTATTGGTTGCACAGGTTCAAAGCCCAGTCCTTCGCGGACTTCCTGAACCATGGCCAGATCGACGCTGGCCAACCGGGCAATCTCCTGGTCACTGACATAGCCAAAGAGCGATTTGTAGGGCCGCAGGTCATGACTGAGCGGCAACACCTGTTTGCGGGGTGCGGGCCGGAACACCGGCAGAATGCCCAGCGACTCGCGGTAGGCTTTGACACTTTTGTTGGTGACGCCACAACGCGCAGCGATTGCACTGTCGGGGGCAAATCCCAGCAGATTCTTGTAGGGTTCTATCATCTGGCCGACCGACCAGGGCGCAATCCCAAGTTGCTCACGGCGGCGCCGGATCCTGTGCGGGGTGGACCCGATCAAACGGGCAAGCTCAACATCCTTGAGCTTGCCCAGTTTGCAGTCGTACCACCGGGCTTGCCCCACAAGCTCCCAGTCGACGGTCGCCATGCTACGGATGCCGAGCTGGTGGGAAGGCTGGAATGTTCAGGCCACGCGGGTCTGAACTGGCATCCCAAGACCACCACCCGGTCGGCCCGTAGTGCTGGGCGTAGTAGGCGCACTTGACCTGCTTGCGGGCCAGGTACTTCGGATCCTGACGGCCATACACTTCCATCGGCACCTCTCTGCCGGCGCCGACGTCCATCAGCCAGAAATCGGGAAAGACCTGCTCCTGCCCAGCATCGAAACGCATGGGCTTGATGAACCGGCGCCCTTGCTCGCGCAACAGCGCCTCGATCACACCCTCGTAGCCAGATTCAATGGGGATCCATTCATCACTGACGACCATCAGGGCGACGTTGAGCGCTTGGGCTTTGCTGGCTGAGGTGGGCTGATCGGTCTGAACAATAGCGATGACGCGCCGCCCTTCACGCCAACCGCGCAACGCAGCCTCGTAGCTCCGGGCGGTTCTCTGCCAAAGATCGCCGTCAGTGAACAGACGCGGAATGCCGTTGAAGCCGGTGATGGTGATGTACCGGTCCATGGTCTGCTCGCGTTCCTCGGAGTAGCCGGCCAGCGGGGCAATGACGACCAAGCGGCGGCTGTTCCTCATTGCGCTGGCCACCTTGAGGCTGTTGGCGTCGGCCTGCTGGCCAGCTGAGTTCGTCGCAATGACCAGGGCATCGCCAATCCTCATGCGCGAAGCCAGCATGCGGTCGGCAGCTTGCTGCAGCCGACTGTGAATCAGCCCGAGGCCGCGCTTGCCGGCCATGCCTGGCACCCACTGATTGAGGCCCGCTTCGCTCCATAGCAGATGCAGCAGGCCACCCAAGGTCATCGCCGGCTTCGTGGGCTTTCCGCTTGATGGGGCAGGGGCGGTGCCCTCCATCGGCTGAACTTCTGCCGGATCCTTCTTGCGCAGCGATAGGGTGAGTTTGACCTTGAGGTCACCGTCCTTGGTTTCCTCGACCACGCCTTTGCTGTAGGCGCCTAAGCCCGACTTGTCGGGGTCGGGCGAGTAGTACAGGCAATCAAGCGCATGCTCGGCGCCGGTGTGGGGATAGCGGGATAGGTGGAAAGAATCCTTATCTGACCTGTGCCGTACGGCCAACCTCCGCGTGCCTTTGCCTGGGCACAGGCAGCGGACCAGGGCATGGCCGTGTGCCTTCTGCAGCACGCCTTTCCACTGCACCGCATAGCTTGGCTGGGTCTGGTAAGCCTCCGAATACTGCTCGGCCTTTTCGCCAAGCCCGATGCTTACCGCATACCGTTGATCTGCCATAGCTGCTTCCTCCGTGTCGCTGTGAAATCTCCCGTGCTCGATGTACAATGAGCAGGTGGATTTTTGCTCCTTCGCAAAAACCTAGAAACCCGCAAGCATTGCCGTGCTGCGGGTTTCGTCTTTTTGGGGCCTGGCTAAATCAGGCCTTGAAGTCGCCAAGCTCGATGACTGGCGTAGCCTGTGCAATGTCGATCTGCGTGGTGCGACCATCAGCCGTACGAAACGCCATGTTCATTGGCGGTGCAGGATCGTCCTGCAGCTGGGCCACGCAGCGCTTGTTCAACAACTCGAAAAGCCACTCGGCATCATTGACCGCATCCACCGGATCACGCGGTAACGCTTGCTGCAAGCTGTGCCTAAACCAGTGCGAGCTGGTGGGATCAGCCAACGCAGCTGCAATTTCACTGTCTGCCTCGCTGGCCACCAGTGCCTTGTCTACCGGCTGAGTTGTCGCCTGGATGGCTAACTGATCGATGGCACGCAGTTCATGCTTGGTCGCCTCGTCCAGTCCGCTGTCGAAGTTGGTCAGCTGGGTGAGGGCGGTCAGTTGCCACCAGGCCGAAGAAACACCCTCATTGCGGTCCACGCCGTTGGGCAGCGCCAAGGCACCGGTCAGCTCGACCAGGTGCTGCTTGGCGGATTCGATCAGCGTCCGCTGCAGCTGTGCATAGCGCTCGTCAGACATGATCGACTTCCCCAGCTGCCGGTTCTTGCTTGGCCTCCAGGGCCGCAACGACGGTGCAGTGGTCGAGCGATACCGCACCGGACAAACCGGCAACAAAAATCACGGCTTGGCCACACATCACCCACGCTTTGCCTCGCGTTTCGTCGCGGTGCGTTTCACCCTGGCCATACAGTTCTTCGTAGCTGACCAAGGCGCCATGTGGGTAATCGCTGTTCCAGTCGAAGCATTGGGCCTTGGCGTGCAGCTCCTGTTCTTCGAAAGTCCTGTTGCTTGGCTGTGGCATCGTGAATCTCCCTGAATGATGATCGCGGTTAGCTGTTGCTGTGTGGAATCGACGGCATATCAGGCAACATGCCGTCCAGCGATTCCTGGGCGGGTGGGTCCATGCCAGGGCCTGCAGGCAATTGAATGTCGCCGTCTTCCATCGTTGGCAGCTGCTTGAGCTTGGCATCGCCCAAATCGGCCTGGTCCTCTGTCGAAACCAGCACCCGTGCGTTGAATAGGGCGTACTGCAGATTGTCCCGCTTGTCGGCCCAAGCGATGCGGCTGTTCACCACATAAGCGAGCGTGCCACCCCGTTGGCCACCTACGCTGATGGTCTGGATCCAGTTGTGCTTGGTCAGAATGGCGATAGCGCGTTTTGTGGTGGCCACCGATGTTTCCATCAGTTTGGCCAGCGTGGCCTGGCTGATAATGAGCGCGCCTTGCTTGTCCATGTGCTGCACCAGGATGTGCATCAACTGGGCGGCGCGGGGCGCCTGCGCTGTCAACGCGGCCCATGCTTCGTGGCCAGCGCGTTCAGTCTGCACCCAAGTGCCGCGCTGGGCAGGCTGCGCATAGGCGCGGATCTCGTTATTGTCACTGGCCATTGGGCCTCCTACAGTGCTGTTGCTTGATCGATATCGAGCAAATTTGTCAGATATCGTTCATGAGTCACGCATACCCTAGCTCATATGGTGAGCGATGGGTAGCTCATACTTGCACGTTATCTCTCAAATCTTGTGCGATATCTCTCACCAATGAGCTAGGGGTAGCTCATGGAGGGGGGGTAGCTCATACGGTGAGCTAACCTAGCTCACGGATAATGAGCTAGGGGTAGGTCATAGATAGTGAGCGATGGTCGCTCACGGATCATGATCGGAGGTTCGTGCATACTATGAGCGAGGTGCTGCCCTGCAGGCCGCGTATTACAAGGGCTTGTAGTCGTGGTTCTTATGATCTCCTAACGCTTGCTCCATTTGCATTGGCTGTTAGGGCCTCAAAGTCGCCTGGCCGGCGGCGGCCAGTCGTGAATGGCTGACAGACTCCGGCTTCGCCTGCGCTAGTCAACCATTCCCGACCGGCTCGACTGAAAGCTCGTCACGAATACGCATGACAGTTGTGGTTGAACAGTTGGCATGGCGGGCCGTGGCGCGGATCCCGAGGTTGGCACCCAGCAGCTCGCGCACACGCTTACGCAGATCCTCGTCCACGGGCCGGCCCTTGTACACACCTGCCGCCTTTGCTTTGACGATGCCCTGGTGCTGTCGCTCCCGGCGCTGCTGATAGTCCTTACGGGCAATTGCCGCCATCATGTCGATCATCATGTAGTTGATGGCCGACAGCATGCGATCTGTGAATTCATCGTTGGTGGGCAATGTCATGCCCTGATGGCTGGTCGGCAGATCGATGGCGACGATACGCAAACCTCGCTGGTCTATCGCGCCCTTGAGTTCCCGCCAATCCTGATCACCCATGCGCGATAGTCGATCGATACTCTCCACCAGCAACACATCGCCCCGCCTTGAATCTTTCAATAGCCGGATCAGCTCGGGTCGGTTGGCATGCGAGCCGCTGGCGTTCTCCATGTAACTGGCTGCAATGGCGAGGCCGAAGCCGGCGACGAATGCTTCCAGCTGATCACGGGCGCGGCTAGCGTCTTGATCATCGGTCGAAGCTCGTAGGTAAGCGCGGATGAACATTGGGGATACCGTATCAGTATGGGTGTACTCAAATCAGTGTATCAGAATGGGTGTTTTTTTTGTTTCTGCGCCGAAGGGGTAGGGCAGGGCATATCTGTGCCATATGGGGTATACCCATTTGTGACGATATAGTTTCCCGGTCCCCGAAGTGACGAATGCGAGGGTTGGGCGCCTGGCCAGCCGCCTAGCCCGTGGGCGCAATGTCAGTCAATTCGTCACTTTAGGGACCGGTCCATTCGTCACTCCAGGGACCTGGATCAGCCTTGCAGTTTGCTGAATTCGCGATACAACTGCGCCAAGAGAGGTTGAGCGGCTTCCAACTCGGCCAGTTCTGCCGAGGTAACTTTTCGATGTTCCAAAGCGCTTACCACGGGTGCTGCCAGCTTCTTGGCTTCTTCCTCGCCGAAGTCTTTGACCCATTGGTCATATCCGCCTGGGTATCGGCCCTGTTCTCCGGCCTGACGCAGATCAAACAGCGCCTGGTCATCCTCTTGGTGCGCGTGCTTCAACTGCTCAGTCCATTTCTTTCGGTCTGACAGCTCAGGGCCGAAGATTTCGAGCAGCCGGGTATCGGCCAACGTACGCAGTGAACGGTTGATACCCGCCAAGCTTTCCTGCAATGGCTGCAGCAGCTGGGCGAGATCCTTATCGGTTGGGGTGGTCATGGTTCAACGTCCTTGGTGGTCATGGAATGTGTCTGCCAGTACCGAAGCCGTTCGGCGTCGGCCTCCAGCACGAAGCGATCAATCATTTCGGCAGGTGCGCAGATCTGCGCGCACCGCCAGCCCTCCGGGGTCTGTGTCAGGTAACTGGAATAGATCTTGTCGCGGATGGCCAAGGCGCGCTGCTTGGTAAGTCCGTGCGCATTGGCGACCGCGACAAGGCCCTTGCCTTCGACCAGGATCTCGAAGGCTACGTCGAGGCTGCGTGAGTGCATTTTCGACTTGGTGCGGATCCGCTCGAATTCCTCTCGGGGGATCCGCAGGTCCTGGTCAGGATGCCGGGCGGTCATTCAGAGCCTTTCCATCGCTCGGCCAGCTGCGCACGGGCTTTCTCCAACTCGGCCTTGAGGTAGGTGTTTTCCGAGGTGAGCGTTTCCACCTGTGCTGAAAGCACAGCGTTTGCCTCGCGCAGTTTGCCCAACTGGTCATCGAGCAGGGTTTGCTGGGTCGAGTTCCCCGGTGCGCCTTTTTCGGATCCTTTCTTGGATCCGCCGTTATGTACGCGGAGGGCTTTGGTGTTGCGCAATGTGGTGCGGACCTCCTGGCGGAGATTCAGGTCTTCATTGCCCTCTGCGCGCTCCAATAGATCCGCAGCAGCTTGCGGGTCCAGTTTATCGAGGCGGCTGATATCGTTGACCGTCGAGATATCCGCAGTGATGCCACGAGCGACCGCCTCGCGGCCTGCGCCTTCCTTGGTGACGTTCACCAGATAGGAAAGGCGTTCAGCCACCCAGTTGATCCCTTTGGACCATTCAGCAGCGACCTTCTCCAGGGTGCCGAGCCTGTCCTTGTCTTCCTGCAGGGCAAGTGCCAGTTCCAGCTGAGTGAGGTTTTCGCTGTGAACGTTTTCGGACCGCTGAATGCGCTTCGCTTGAGCATCGGTAAGGTCTTTCACCGTCACTTCGACCAGCACACCCGCAATGATGCACGCCCTATAACGGCGTTCACCGGCAACCATCAGGTACTTGAAGCCTGACTCAGGGTTTGGGTGCGGTCGTATTACGCAGGGTTCGATCTGGCCGTTTACCAGAATGTCGTCCGCCAGTTCCCGTAGCGATTCGTCAGAGAATCCTGGGTTGTCTTGGCTACGGATCTGCTTCACACACTCGATTTCGCCAGGGTTGACCTTTTCAATCAGCGCACCTTCATTGGCCGGGCGCTTTTGAAAGTCAGAAAGCTTTTTGGCCGTCGCCGCAACTGCACGACCAAAGGAGTTTTTCTTCTCCGTCATGATTCAATCCTCACTCCGCAAAGACCTTGCTAAGCACCGCTGCGCAGGCCCGTTTCATTTCTTTACCCGCATCCCGCTGACTCCCGCTGCGAGCTTTACGCCACACAGGGTTGCCGGCTGCCAGAGATTTGTTGATGCAGGGGCGGTGGGTGATTTGTTCGTTGAACATGGCCTCGCCGTGTTCCTCGCGAAGGCTCGGCAAGATCTCCAGTTCTTCGCTTGAGCGGCTATTGATGAGGTTCGGCAAGAAACCTAGGAAACGCAGGCCCGGGTTGTATTGATCCTGCACAGTTTCAATTGTGGCCATCAGCTTCGGCATGCGAGCCAGGGTGAATGCGCTGATGTTGAACGGAGTGACAACTGAATCAGAAGCCGCTAGGGCGGCAATCATGCGGCGCTGCAGGTTCGGCGGAGTATCGATCAAGCAAAGGTCGAACTCGTCATTGAAGCGGTCCAGAGCCTTGGCGAGATTGGTTACAACGTCCAGCTCCATATCATCCACATCCAGCAGCGCTACGTCGGCCTCGATAAGCCAGATGTTGGGCGCAACCTGGCGGGGGACGAAGCCGGCGTGCTCGTCAGTGAAAAGCTGACTGGCCATGAGGTAGGGCGTATCGTCGCCATCCTCGATAGGGGGGAAGAACTGCGACAGGTCGCTTTCGTCCAGGTCGAGTACAAGCACACGTTTACCTTGTTCTGCTGCATAGCAGGCCAGGTGGGCTTCAAGGGTGGTTTTGCCAACGCCACCCTTTTGGTTCGCAACGGCAGTGCGTTTCATGGTGACCTTCCTATGATCTCCGGTGGAGCAGTGGATTGAACGTGGGATCATGCTTGCATCAGTAAACCCCATAGTCAACCCCTAAAAAGGGTTTACTAGATTTTCTCGCATGCGGGAAATTGATAAGGGTCACGGATCAGCGCTGTGGCTTTCTCGCATGCGAGAAAGGTAGGGAAGGGAGTTGCTACACTGCGCGCACGTCAACATGTGTCGTACGGGATGGTTTCCTTGCGTACAGATCCTGTTGGCCAGGGTGGCAGTTCGGGGCGGCTCCCAGCTGCCACCTGACCACCCTCCAAAGCTCGTCCTAGACCGTTCGTCGGGCAATCTGAGCAAAACCTATTTCTCGTTGTCTTCTGCGCGAGGTGTCTCATCCCCGAAACACCTTGTTACCCGGCACGAAGCCGGCGTCCGTGCATTGCAGATGCCAGAAATATGGATATTTCCTTTTCAAATCAAAGACCTATTCAAATCACACCCTTACCAGGCGTTAGCCAGGGGCTTGGCCGTTCGTCGCCGAATGTGATGGATCCGATATTTCTCACAGTGAAACCTTGATTTCGTGAAATGAAAGGCATATCTTAAACCACGAAACACGGATTTCATGGATCAAAACTCGAAAGAGGGAAGAAATGCGAGGTGGGATCTAGAACAAAATCGAAGAGGACTCCAGTATCGCCCCTGTATTTGGCCAAGAGCTGCCCAGGGGAAGAGATGCAGAGCCTAGAGAAGAAAGATCTGGCGGTTTTCGCCGTCGCCCAGCCGGATTACCGAGTGATCCTTAATGAAAGGCAGGATAGCGACGGTCGGAAATGGGAATTAATCATTGAGAGCCCTTCAACGGGACAACGCTTCAACGTAGTAACCTCGTTAGGGAAAACACGGTTATTTAAGAATGCCGATACTGCTATCGACTTCATAAAGGATACCTGCCCTAACAATCCTAATAAGGCAATAACCGTAACGTACGGGGGTTCCCCGTCATGATCAAAGAGGCAATGGTATGCAACTCTCTGCTCGCAAAACTCAACGCAACGTAGGTATCAACGACAAACAAACCTGGCGGACCTGGCTCAAGGACAAAGCCACTGCAACTCTGAAACAAGTTCTCTCGCAAAAGACTCCATCGCACAAGGCATTGATGCGCGATGACTGGATGGCCAAGGCCACCAAGATCGCAGTGTTGGGGTCGCTGTTCTCCTTCGCAATCCTCCCTGAAATCGCCAACGCGGCAATGGATTTCAGCGGCCTGAAAAACCTGGCCAAGGACGTAGTGTCCTTCCTCATCTTTGATATCGGCTACTACCTGGGCATCGCAGCCATTGCGTTCTGCGGCTTCCAGGCCAAGTCGGGGCGCATGTCGTGGGGCCAGTTCGGCTGGGCTGTTGCCGGCGTGTTCCTGGTGTTCTTCTCGCCAAACCTGGTCGATACCATCAAAACCGGTGCGCAAACCGCACTGAAGTGAGGTAAGCGATGGCCGAGTACGACGACCTTGAAGAAGGTGAAGTGCTCGTATTGGCAATGGCCCGGCCTTCAATGGTCGGACCATTCACATTGTCGAGCATTCTTATAAGTCTGATAGCACCCGTGCTGTTAGCACTGTTGATTCGATCACTGTACCCGTTGGGTCTTATCCCAGTCTTGTTTGTCATTTCGTATTGGATATGCAGTAAAGACGTATATCTATTCGGAGTTCTACAGGCAGCAAGTAACTTGAAGGCATCGCGGTTACGCAAACTTTGGGGGTATCGCAGTTATGCGCCTCGTTGATAAAGCATTCAAAAAGCTGACGCGAAATATGGATCTTTCGCTTGGCGTTCAGCATCCAGAAGCTGCGGCATTGGATGATGATGAAATGCTGGTGAGCGCAATGGTGCCGTATGACGTTCACTACGATGACGAAACCGTTATCACCAGCGAGGAAGCGCTGGTTCAAGTCATCAAAGTGGACGGCCTCTTGTTCGACTCGCTTTCCGCCGAGCAGATCAAGCGCTTCGAGCAGCAGCGCAACACTGTGTTCCGCACCATCGCAAGCAGTGACCTGACTGTCTACGTCACGTTCGTGCGCCGCAAGGTGACCGACTTTCCTGATGGCGTAGGCGGTACCTGGTTCTCCCAGCAGTTCAACAAGCGTCTTCGCCAGCGCTACGAGAGCCGTGGTTTCTACATCAACGACATCTACATTTCGTTGGTAAGAAGGCGTTTTCGTGCGGGTATGCCAGGTCTGATGGATCGGGCTATCGCGCTGATGACCGGTACCGAGGCCACTAAGAATGAAGCGGAATCGCTGGATGCGATGGCCGACTCGCTCTACAAGGCCTCCAACCTGGTGCTGCGTAGCCTGGCTGACTACGGTACTCGCCGGCTACGGGTGCAGCGTCATCCTGAGCCGCGTATGGGCCGTATTGATCGTGAAACTGCGTTCAACGCCGTGCAGCGTTTCCAGCTGCAGTGGCATGACTTCAAGGCAACGGTTGGTGATCACGAAGTCTACGAAGCGGAAGCCGTGCATGACTTCCTGGGTGAGGAATTCTGCGAGCTGAGCAGTTTCTTCAACTACCTGATCAACCTCGACAACCGCAAGGTGCCCGTATCGGACCTGCTGATCAGAGAGTCGCTGCCATACGCCCGGCTGAATTTCCGGGTCCTGGCCAACATGTGCGAGATCCGTGGCAGCACCGAGTCGAAAATCGGCGCGATGCTAAGCATGGGCGAATGGCCGCGCCGTACACCGTCGCGCATGCTCGACAAGTTCCTGCAGCAGCCGGTGGAGTTCATCATCACCCAGTCGTTCACCTTCCAGAACCGGATTGAGGCTGAGCAGGGGATGCTGGATGAAACCCGTCGCATGACCGTGGACGACAAGCACAACATTTCTGAGGACGACCAGAAGGAACTGAAACAAGGTATCAGCGACCTCCGCCGTGGCAATGCGGTCAATGGTGCGCATCACCTGACCATTTTCGTGCATGTGCCATCGCTGCCGATGACTACCGAGGCAAACCGGGAGATCAACCGCAAGCGCCTGGATCATGCGGTTGGCCTGGTGGAAGGTTGCTTCGTTGAAATGCTGGTCAAGCCAGTGCGTGAATGGTTCGCTCTGGAAACCTTCTTCTGGTCGCAACTACCGGGCCAGAAAGAAGCGCTGATCGGTCGACGCGGCAAGATCAAGTCCAGCAACTTCGCCGGGTTTGCATCCTTGCACAACTACGCCCGGGGCCGTCGCGATGGCAACCTGTGGGGGCCTGCGATCACCGCCTTTGAGACGGAGAGCTACACGCAATACAACTTCAATTTCCACCGTGAAATGGAAGGCATGGTAGCGGGCCACTTAGGCATGGCGGCTGATACCGGCATGGGTAAAACCACGCTGCTGACCCTGCTGGTTTCCGAGGCAGACAAGGCTGAGCCGCTGGTGTTCTGGTTCGACAACCGCTTTGGGGCAAAGGTGTTCATGAAGGCTATGGGCGGCGTTCACACCACACTTTCCCCGCACAGCAACATGCGCTGGAACCCGCTCAAGCTGCCCGATACGCCGGAGAACCGTGCGTACCTGGTTGATTGGCAAGTACAGATGCGCGAGTGCTACGCCTCGACGCCGACCAGTGCCGAAGACATTACCCGGTTCAAGGCAGCAGTGGAGGAGAACTACGGTCTGCCGCTTGCTGATCGCCGCCTGCGTAATGTGGTCTGGACCTACGGCCAGGGCGAGCTGGCCGACATTATGGCCATCTGGCATGGCGCCAAAGGTGTTACCGGCGCTAATGCGGGTGTGTTCGACAATGCCGAGGACTCCATCGACTTCTCGCAAGCGCGGCACTACTGCTTTGAAATGATGGAGCTGCTCAAGGGGGGGGAAGCCCGTCCCGAGCTGCCTGTCGTGATGAGCTACCCGCTGCATCGGATCGAGCAGGCCATGAATGGCCGCCCGTTCATCCTGGTGCTGGAAGAAGGCCAGAACCTGGTCAAGAACGAGTTTTGGCGCAAGAAAATCGACAACTTCATCATGCAGATCCGCCGTAAGAACGGGCTGATTATCTTCGTGACGCCGGATGCCAAGTATTTCCGCAGCGAAACGGACTCCATCGATAAGCAGACCGTCACCAAGATCTACCTGGCCAGCGACCAGGTGAAAGATGAAGACCATGAAAACCTGACGGTGGCCGAGCGGGAATGGCTACGCAAGCTCAACCCGAAGGAACACAAATTCTTGATCCGTCGTGGTCGGGAATCGGTGCGGGCTTGTTTCGATCTCTCGTCGGATAACCCTGATGAGGACCTGTCCGACTTTATCCCGGTCCTGTCCTCGAATGACGTTGGTGTCGCCCTGATGGATCAGATCATCGAGCGCCTTGGCACCGACGATCCAGCGGTCTGGGTACCTGTGTTCATGCAGGAAGCCAAGGCCAAAAACACCCACAACTTGAAGGCGGTTCGATGATGACAACTATCAAGAAACTCGGCTTGGCAGTCGCCGTATCCATGGCCATTAGTGGCCAAGCGCACGCAGTCGGTGTGCCGACTGGTGACGCCGGCACCTGGGCGGCTCTGGCGCAGAACCTGGCTGTGCTGCAGCAGCAGTACCAGACGCTGAAAGACCAGTACGAGACGCAGGGCAACATCCTGAACAACCTGCAGGGTGCTTACGGTCGTGGCGCGATTGGCCTGAACGAGTCGATTAACTCGGCCTCGGTCGTACCTGGCTCTTGGCAAGAGGTGGTGTCTCGGCAGAACAGCGGCGCTTACGGAAGCAAGCAGAGCTACTACGAGCAGTTGATCAACACGTTGCCGCAGGAGCTGTTCACCGCACCGGAAAGCAATCGTGCCAAGGACTACCAGCTCAGTTCTAACTCGGTTGTGGCTGCGCTGTCCGCAGGTGATGCGCTTTACAGCGAAGTGCAGGTCCATCTGAACAACTTGGCCACCCTGTCCCAGCAAGTGGACCTGACGACCAACGCCAAGGATGCTGCCGACCTGCAGAACCGCATCGCCACTGAAAACGGCATGTTGACCTCGGCCCAATCGAAGCTGCAGGCCCTGAACATGAACCTGCAAGCGAACCTGGCCAACCAGGAAAACCAGGCTACGGCACAGAACGAACAGTTCTTCCGCTGGAAAGACGAAAACTGATTCTCGCATGCGAGAAAGGAGAACCCTATGAATGCGCTCTGGCTGATCCTCAAGGTAATCACCTTCCCGGCTTGGGGGCCGCTCTGGCTGACCTGGAAGCTTGGCAAGTTCCTGCTGGTCCTGGTGCTGGTGTCTGCCGCCTCGGGTTGCGTTACCAACAGCGGCACCATCGACAAGTCGCCATGCGCCTGTGAATTCACCCCATTTGTCATCCAGCACAAGGAGTCCCGCAATGCGTAAGTTCTTCACCCTGACCAACATCATCTGCGTGGGCGTGGTCGGCTTTGCGGCGGCGTCGATCATCTACGTCAATGTCACCAACATCAATTTCAGCTCTACGCCGGAGGACGAAGCGGCGCCGGTAGTCGAGGTGCAAACCGGCAATCCTTTGCTGAAAGCAACCAAAGACGATGTAGCAGGCTGGTTCCCTGGCACCTGCTTTGCCGAGATCTACATGCAAAACCCGTCGTACAACGGCGGTCTGGTGAAAGGCTGCATCGACAAAACCGCGCAGGAGATCAAGGCCCAAACCGGAGCTGCCTTGAGTGCTGAGGACTTCCGGTCGCCCGAAGTGATCTCCCACTTCAAGACCGTATACGGGGCCGGGAATCCATGGCGCAGCTGACGTTACAAGGCCTGGTTGGGGCCACTGATGAAGTAACCACTTCCTTTGTCAGTGAGGTCTTCCCCAACCTGGCCAGCATGGTAGAGCCGCTGGTATGGACTCTGGCGGTGGGCTACTGGGTCGCTTTGGGTCTGCAGATGTACAACGGCCATGTTTCAGTCAAAGGCTGGGATATCGTCAAGCGGGCCATGTTGACCGCCCTGGTGTTTACCTGCCTGAACTGGTCCGCAGGCGGGACGGTTCTTTATCAGGCCTGGGGCGCTTGGACCGAAAGTATCGCGTCAAAGATCATGAGCGGCGGCGTAAGCACGAACTCCATGCTCGATGCGCTTTACGTCGATATTGGCAAGGTCGCCAGTACGCTGATGAATGTCAGCTGGCGGCAGGCAGCGATGATCTTGATGGGGACCGGCCTGTTTGTGCTGAACTGCATCCTGTTTATCGCGGCTGTGCTGAACATGCTGATTGCCAAGTTTGGTGCAGCAATCGTCATGGCGATACTACCGATCATGATTGGCTTTATCTTCTTTGATGCGGTGCGCCAGTGGGCAATGAACTGGTTTAGCAAGATGCTGAACTTCTCATTGATCTACATCCTGTCGATTGCTGTTGTCCGTTTTGGTTATTCCGTGTTCGGGGATGCAATCAAAGAAGTGGCCGCAACGGCAACTGTTACAGATGCCGCCCTGATCACTGCGCAGCAATGGGGCCAGTTGGTGATTGTTGAGGGTGTCATGATCATTTGCATGCTGCAGGTGCGCGGTTGGGCAGCAGCATTGTCATCGGGCGCGGCTGTTGGTGGTTCATCGCTGGTGCTGATGGCACTGCGTACTTTAGGGGTTCGTAAATAATGGACAAACAAGACAAGCAATTTGATAAGGCTGAAAAAGCCCGTCGTAAGCGTGAAGTCGAGGGCAACAAGACTCGCCAAGAGCGTAACCGTTCGCTGTTTTTCCAGGGGGTGCAGGCAGCTGTGATCTTGGGCCTTGGATTCGCCGTGGCAAGCTTGGCGAATTCCAAGACCTACATTCCGGTCGTCACGGTACTAGGAGCTGACGGCGAGGTCCTGAAACAGCGCGTCATCGACCAGGACAACGTTGATCAGGAACAAGCGATCATCGAGAAAACCCTATTCGACATGATCCGCGCATGTGAAACCTTTGACCCCAAACGTAAGCAGCAGTTGTCCGATACCTGCCATACCTACCAGACGCAGCAAGTTGCCCGGGAGTATGAGGAAGTCACCAACCCGGAAAACCCGCAGAACCCCTATGTTCTGCTGGGTGAAAACGATTGGATCGAAGGGCAGCCGTACTTGATGAATAAAGTTGGCGATGAATACCAAGTTTCCTTCAAGTCAATTACCCATAAATGGGGTGACAAGGAACCGGTTGAACGTCGTTACCTTGCAACCATCAAGATTGCGCATACTTTGGTACCCCGTGCCCTTGGGGATCGCTGGGAAAACCCTTTTGGCACGCTGGCCACTGTGTATCGCAAGAGCGAAGAACTGAGCCGCCGGTAATTCGCTGAACTGACAAGGAAACTAATCATGAAAAAACAGTTTGTTTTGCCGACTGCTATTGCTTTGAGTTTGTCTCTTTGCGCATTTAGCACCCATGCCGCAAAGTTGCCGAAGCCGCTTTCCAGTGATAATCGCGTAAAACAAGTGCCGTACGATCCCAACCAGGTTTATGAGTTGGTGGGCACTTATGGCTACCAGACTTCCATCGAGTTTGAAGCTGATGAAATGGTGAAGGTCGTGGCCCTGGGCGACACCATCGCCTGGCAGAGCATGCCATTTCGCAACCGTGTGTTTCTCAAGCCGGTAGAAGACAACGCCGACACCAACATGACGGTGATCACCTCCAAGCGTACCTACTACTTCCAGCTGAACAGCACCAAGGTCAAGTCGGGCCAGTCGTACCTGGTGCGATTCGTTTACCCGAACGCTCGCATCACCTCGTACAACCCCGAGGGGGAAACCCCTGCTGGCAGTACCCCGGTCACCAGCTCGGGCACTCCGGCATCGCCGAACATCAATTACGGCTACTCGGGGGACAAGGAAGCCATCGGCGTGCAGGGCGTGATGGACGACGGTCAGTTCACCAAGTTCCTGATCAAGAAAGGCGCCGATCTGCCGCAGTTCTACCGCGTACTGCCGGATGGTACCGAGGCGATGGTCGATGCTCGCCGTGAAGGTGAGTACATGGTCGTCAAGCGCCTGGCCAGCATGTTCGTCTTGCGCAGTGGTAATGCCTACGTCTGCGTTGAAAACCTGGCCAATCCCTACAAGCGCACCGTAACCCGTGGTGCCCGTGACGGCGGGGGGGCATAAAGATGGCCACCGAACCTACTCAACCTCAAGAAAAGACCCGTGACGAAGAGATCCGCGAGTGGAACGAGTCCAACTCGATGCTCAAGGGCAAGGCAGGCAACAGCAAGCGCAGTGGTATTGCCATTGCGGTAGCCGCAGTGGTCGCCTGTGGCTTCGCGTACATGGTTACCCATGGCGATGACGAAACCGAAAATAAAGACACGCTGAAAAAAGAAGAACTGGTCGCGGCCAGCCCGCGCAAAGTGATGGATCCGCCACCTCGTCGGGAGGCTGCGAAGGTCGCGCCGGTGAGCAATGAGCCGGGCGCGCCGGCAGATACGCCACGTTCGGTCGTTGACCGGCAGCAGCAAGGCGCCGTGAGCGATGAAGAACGACGCCGGCAGCAGCTGGAAATGCAGGCCCAACTGGAGCGGGAGAAAATGCTCGCGGCACGGCAGCGCTCGGCCATTTTCGCGACGGCCAAAGACGAAGGTTTTGACCAAGGGGCAGGGCAGGGCGCCGATGGCCAGCAGGCCAACGGTGGCTCTCTACTGGGTGGCGGTGGTCGTTCTTCACAAGGCCCGATGAATGCAAACGATGCTTTCGCCGCGTCTACCTACAGCGATAGCGTGCCGTTCACCGAAGCCCGTGTGATGGAGAACCTGGGATACAAAGTGCTGCAGGGGGCTGTCATCGAGGCAACCCTGCAGCCCCGCGCTCAAAGCCAACTGCCTGGTCAAATCTGCGCGTCGATTGCACAGGATGTATACGCCGCCGAAGGGCGCCGGGTAATGCTCCCGTGGGGTTCCTTGGTGTGTGGGAGCTACAACGCCAGCTTGAAGCCGGGCCAAGAGCGCTTGTTTACCATCTGGAACTTTGTGCGAATCCCGCGCCTGGACGGGCGCCCTCCGATGGAAATCCCGCTCAACAGTGCCGGTACCGACCAGTTGGGTACCGCTGGCCAGGGTGGCGTGGTCGACAACCACTGGGCGCAGATTTTCGGTGTCGCGGCTGCGGTATCGATCATCGGCGCCGGGGCCTCGAACAGCGGTGTTTCGTCGAGCGATCAGGAGAATTCCTCGTCCCGCTACCGCAGCGAAGTACAGGAAGCCGCCGCCGATTCGGCACAGACCATTTTGGGCCGCTACGCCAACATTCAGCCGACCGTGACTGTCCCGCATGGCTCGCGTGTCGTGATTTATCTGCAGCGCGACCTGGACTTTACCAAGGCATTCGCCAAGCAGGCCGAACGCGCCGAAAGCGGCGGCGTTACCTTCATCAACTGAGGACCGGATATGTCTGAGATTGCATCCTTTCGCACAAAACTGGGTCCGCTTGCTGGCATGTTGGATGACCCGGAAGTGACAGAGATCGCTATCAACGGTCCAGACAACGTATGGGCCGGCTACCGCAGTAGCCGGTTCATGCGTCCGGTTCCGGTTCAAGGTGTAACGCTCCCCCTGATCAAATCGCTGGCCAGCCTGATTGCCGCCCACACTGACCAGGAAGTGAGCGCCTACACGCCAATCCTGTCGGGGCGTATCCCAATCAATCTGGACGACAACGTCCCGGACAACGAGCGGGGCGACTACCGCGTCCAGATCGTCCTGGCCCCGGCTGTTGAGCAGCACATCGGCGGTATCGTCTGTATCCGTAAACCAGGGCGGAAGCAAATTACCCTCGATCAATACGAGGCTTCCGGTGCTTTCGACTTCATCAACCAGCCACGTGATCATGGCCAGTACAGCGATGATCACCTGGTTGAACTGTATCGGGCCAAGCGCTGGAAAGAGTTCTTCAAGGGCATCGTCAAGGCGCGCAAGAACATCATGGTTTCTGCCGGTACCAATGCCGGCAAAACCACTTTCCTCAACGAGTTGCTGCAGCATGTGGACGGCAACAATGGCGAGCGAGTAATCACCATTGAGGACACCCGCGAACTGCGCCCAGCGGGCGGGAACGTGGTGAACCTGATCTATTCGCGAGGTGGCCAGGGCAAGGCCCGTGTCACGCCATTCGATCACCTGGAATCGATTCTTCGTCTGACCCCTGACCGGGCAATTATGGGCGAGCTGCGTGGCGGCGAGGCGTTCCCCTTCCTTGAACTGATGAACACCGGTCACAGCGGCACGATGAGTTCTATCCACGCCGACTCGCCGGATCTCATGTTCGACCGCCTGGCATCAATGGCATCGCGTGGCGGTGCTGACATGAGCAAAAACCAGCTGATCGAGTTCTCCCGGCATCTGATCGATGTCGTTATCCAGTGGGAATACGGCTTCGATGGCCGACGCATCATCACGGAGGTTCACTATGCGAAAGCTGCCTAAGTTCACCCTGGCGCTGCTGGCCAGTGTCTGCGCGTCTGCCATGGTTCATGCCGAAGATGCACAGCCGACCCGGTTTTCCGAACTTGCCGCCAAGTGCGCGCCGACCGTTCACCCGTCCACGCTCAAGGCGTTGATCGGCAACGAGTCTACCTTCAACCCTTACGCAATCGGCGTGGTTGGCACTCACCTGCAGCGGCAACCTCAGTCCTTGAGCGAAGCCATCGCCACTGCCGAGCAGTTGGAACGGGACGGCAAGCGTTATGCCATGGGCCTTGGCCAGTTGCTAGTCACCAACATGCGTGCACGCGGGCTGAGCTATCAGGATGTGTTCGAGCCATGCCGCAACCTGCAGGCCATCAGCAACTTGCTGGTGGAGTATTACAAGCAGGCGCTTACGACCAGTAGTGACAAGCAAGAGGCGCTGTTGAAGGCCTTTTCGATGTACTACAGCGGCAACGAGCTGCGTGGCTTCCGCCCGGATCGACCTGGCGAAATGTCTTACGTCGAGAAAGTGGTTCACCGCGCCCTGAACCCCACTGCTGAGGATCCGATTGTGCCGGCTGTAGAGGGTGCAGAAGGCGCTGAGCCGATTTCCGTGGTTGCAGCTAGCTCCCCTGCCCGAAAAGCGCCGCAGCGCGCTCGTAGGGCCTCTGAACAGCAGGAAGGTCCATGGCTGACCTTCACTGACGACAATGGCCAAGCCGTTGCTGCCGCGAAGACTGAGACTGCCAGCAAGCCGCAGATCCAAGTCCACCTCAACACCGATGCCGAGGCTGATATTCCGAAGCGGGAATTCAAGCGCTTCGATCAGCCTGCGCCACAACACTTTGAACAAGCCGAGGCGCAGCCTGTTGCCGAACAGCAGCAAGCCACCCCGTCATTTGTCCAGATCATCAATTGATTTCTCGCACGCGAGAAAAGGAGTTCGTATGCGCACCCCAATCATGACTTTCCTCGCTGCGCTGGCATTTGCCGGTACCGTGCAGGCGAATGAATTGCCGCAGCCACCAACTAATTACGACTACGGCTCTAAAAGCGATTCAGAAGCTTGTGGGGCCACCCTGTGTCTGCTGGGCATGATCCGCGACGGTGATTGTGACAAGTACGTCACCAAGTACTTCAGCATCATTCGAACGAAAAAAGGAAAATTCAGCCCGTCCAGAACTGCCGAAGCTCGGGGTGACTTTGTTGCCCAGTGCGCTGAGGACCAGGACCGTGCTAAAGCGGCCAATGACAAATGGGGGACCGTACAACGTGGCTTCTAAGTTCACTGCAGTAAGGTCCCTTTCCTTGGCCGTAGCGATGGTGGCCAGCTCCCTGGTTTGGGCTGACCAGGCGCCTGCTTCGTCGGAGCCTGCAGCCGCACCGCTATTGGTCGATGGCGCGCGCCGCATTGAAGTCGGCTTCTCGCCAGAAGGCTCGGCACAGGATCTAGTACTGCGCACCATTGGCGCGGCCAAAAGCTCGATTCGCCTTTCGGCGTACATGCTGACCAGCCCCGATGTGACCAAGGCCTTGATCTCGGCCAAACAGCGCGGTGTCGATGTGGCGGTGGTGGCTGACCATCAAGGCAATCTGCAAGGTGGCGCTGCCCGCGCTGGCCAACATGCGCTGACATTGCTGGCCCGTGCCGGCATCCCAACCCGTACGGTGAAGGCCTACGCGATCCACCATGACAAGTTCATGGTGATTGACGGCAAGGCAGTTGAAACCGGCAGCTACAACTACACCGCTGCAGCTGCCAGAAACAATAGTGAGAACGCACTGGTCGTCTGGAACGACGCCGATCTCGCTGAGCAGTACCTGAACCACTGGCAGAGCCGGTGGGAGAAGGGCCAAGCATTCAAACCAAGCTACTGAGAGGGCACGCACATGGACAAGCAAACTGATCAGACCACCACTTACCAGCTGTTCCAAAAGGGCAGGGAACCGGAAACGTTCACCGACGCAAAGCTGGCGGGCGCAGCCTGGTTCAAGGCCGAGCTTTCCGACAAATCCGTGATGACTGTTCAACAGGGCGGGCAAGCCGCTCGTGTCTTTGCGCAGGTTGGCAAGGAGGGCACGCAGTATTACAAGGATCTGCCGTTCGACAATATGCCAGGCGCTGCAGACTTCAAAGCCTCGTTCAAGGATGCGCTGGAGCTGCGCAAGGCTGAGCAATCCGGCGCGGCCTCTGGTAAACCCGGTGAAGCGATGGCAATGGCCAAGCCAATGGATATGCCGGCCATCAAGGCAGCTGAGCAGGGCAAGACCTACGACGGCAAGATAGTCGCCTTCCACAATAACCAGGTGATTCAGGCCGTCAGTGACGGACAGAAGACTATCCATATTGCCCATGAGCGAGCGGCCTTGAGCAGTGCCAAGGCTGGGTTGTTGCACCAGGGCAAGGATCTGTCGATCCGTTACCCGTTCTCGGGCGTTGGCATCGTGCAAGAACGCCAGCTGCAGCACGAACTAAAAACCCCCTCACACCAACCGAAAGGCTACGGCGGCAAAGGTTTTTGAGTAGTAGCTGAAAAAGGAGAAAGGAGCCGGTAGGCTCCTTTCTTTTTGCCCGATATTCGATATGACTCATGACGAAATCGATCAGCTGCTGTGGCCATTCGAGCCGCTATTCGGTCGCTGGTCGGACGCACAGATCGCCACTGCAGCGGGTGTTAGCATCCACGCGGTGGCAGGACGGCGCCGACGCCTTGGCATTGGGAGCCATCTGCAGGCCTATGACTCCATCTTGGGTCTGTTCACGGATGAGCATGTGGCCCAGCTGGCAGGGGTGGCCAAGCAAACGATAACGGTCAGGCGGTCATCCCTGGGCATTCCGTCGCACCGTGACCAGCAGACCAATCCGCTCGAAGTGTTCGATCCCCTGCTAGGGGTGTTGAGCGATGCAGCGATTGCTCAACTCGCCGGCAGAAGTCCAAGTGCAGTCCTCAAGCGCCGGCGTAAACTTGGAATCACCACGTACCGTCCACGTTCCGATACCCCGCCACTGAAAACCCCGCACAAGGCGGGGCATAGTGGGAAGCTGGCCAGCACCACCAAAAGCGTTTGACTCACATCCTGGGATGCCCGCTGCTCGGGCCTTCCAAGCGAGTACGTTGCTTGCGCTCCAGCGCCTGGCCGTCCGCAACATTCCGCGGTTGAATCGACTCCCTACGCTGCCGCTCGCGTTCCTGCTGCAGCGACAACGCCGTGGTTTTGTCGTAGCGCTTGGCGATTGCTGCCGGCAGACCTTTGATTGAGTCTGCATAGACGCGGGCTTCATGCCGTGCCCGGCTGATGGCCACATACCAAAGGTTCTGCGAGGTGGTGCGGCTCTTGGTGTTGAGCGAGATCATGACGCGATCATTGGTCAGACCCTGAGCGCTGTGGACGGTCGCGGAATAGGCATGTTCCAGGTGCAACGGCTTGTTGGTCGGCAAGCTCACGGTGCGTTCGGGCTGGCCGTTGATCTCCTTGAGCGAAGCCAGCTGCACCACGCCGCCCTCGATGCTGACTACGCGCATGCGGTCGCCGTTGGTGAGGTCCAGCTTGGGATCCTGGCGGTTGATGCGAATGAGGTCACCCACAGACAGCTCGGGTTTCTCCAGCTTGTAGACACTGAGCTTGGTGGCCTGTCTCGGGTTGAACTCGTATCGGTTGCCGCTACGGTCCTTGACCACAAGCACATTACCCGGCAGCGCCTGGTCGACCACATACAGCTCACCTCGTACCAGGCCAGCCCGTTTATAGTCCTTTTCCGGCTGAATGATCATGCCCTGCTTGTAGCTGGGGGCGTACCGACGTTCTGCGTCGGTGGAATCGACACGGTTCAACGTTTCGAACTGTTTACCCTTCCCCAGCAGCCCGAGTGCCTGGCGGGCCATCTGGTTGATTTCCTTCCGGTCCTTGTTGGTGCCGGCAACGATCAATACCTCTTTGCGTTGGTCGGGCGTCAGTGCCATGTAGTCGCGGACAATGGCCTGGTGCCGCTCAGTGGCCGTTCGCAATTCTTCAACGTGTTTCAGGTGATCCAGGGACTTGGTGGGCTTCCCCTCGGCCGCATGCTGCACTGCCAGTTTCAACTCGGGATCCTTCTGCCGCTGGATCTCCTTGATACGTGCGGTCTGCATGCCGTTTTGCTGCAGCTGAGCAAATGGCTTGCCTGCCTCGATGGCCTCGGTTTGCTTGGTGTCACCCAGCTGGATCAAGCGGGCGCCGGATTGCTCGATCTCCCGCATCAGCCGTTCCATCTGGCGGGCGCCCACCACGCCGGCCTCATCGAGAATAACGATGGTCTTGGCATCCAATCCCTTGTTCTTGGTGTGGAAGAAGCTGGCCAGCGTGTGCGCATCCAACCCTTCGTTCTTCAAGGCGGTGACCTGGTTGCCGTACGGTGCCAGGGCAACAACTCTGTACCCTGATCCCGGTTGGGAATCCCGGCTGGCCATCGCGGCGTTCACGGAATCGATCAGTTTGACGGCACGGTCTACCGAGTAGGTTTTGCCGGTACCGGCATCACCCTGGATGCCTACAAATCGATTGTTGGTGCTGACGATCACCTCAACGGCTTGGTATTGGCCAGCCGACAAGGTGGACCCTTCCAGCGCCTTGGCCACCTGTTCCTTGGTCATCAACGGGGTGACCTGGCCACGGCCTGTCCGCTCGATAGCCAGAATGGCTTTCTCGCGCTTCAAGGCCTTCTGCGTCGTATAGCGCTTTTCTGCAGGCTCTAGCGAACCGCGCTTGATAGCCTTGTCTACATACTGACGGGCCTGTTTCTCACTCCAGCCTTTCAGCTCCTGCAGGTGTGCCCGCCAGCCAGCAGGCGACAGTACCGGCGAATCTAAGTCGCCGTTGGGCATGCGGTAGGTCGGCGGAGATTCGATAAGCGTCCCTTGCTTGACCAGGCGCTTGATTTCCTCGTTTACCTGATCAGGGGTAGCAAGGCCGACCGCACGTCGCAAGGCGACGGTGCGCAGGTCATTTTCCCCTACCACTTGCTCACGTTCGGTCAGGTGATTGATGGCGTACTGGACAACGGCCTGCCCTGGCGTGATGCCCTCGGGCAGGCTGTATTCTGCAGGGCTGCCCTTGCGAGGCGCGTATTCGCGATTGTCCAGGTGGCTGCGAGCGCCAAAATCAATGCCCAGCTCGCGAGCTTTGGTTACCCAATATTCTTTGACCAGGTGGCGGTCGCGCTCGTCCTTGCGTGGCCGTGTGGCCATCGCAATGATCTGCTTTTCGAGCGGGGTGGCATCGGCGCGGGTTTTTCCGTCCTTGGCCAGCGCGTCCTCGATCACTTTGGAACGACTGGAAAACGCCTCGATCTGGTCACGCGATATGTGGGCCAGCTCGAAGTTGCCCTGGTTATCCAGAACCCGGATCTCATATCCCAGCGCACGCAGTTCCTGGGCAAGGATGCCCTTGTACATGGCATCGACTTGCGGCTGGATCTTGTAGATATCGTCGTTGCGCAAAGCGCGCCATTTGCCATCCGACCGCCTGGTCATGTTCATGACCACGGCATGCGTGTGCATCTGCGGATCCTTGGCCCGGCTCATTTCATGACGAAACTTGCCTATCACCAAGTTGCCCGAGCGCTCGAGCATGGTTTTGCCGTTCACCTTCAATCGTGTTTGGGCCAGGCGCTCGACTTCCTCCATGCTCTTGGTCACTGCGCGGTCGTGTGCTGCCATCACATCCTTGTCGCCGGCGATCAGCGCCTGCATTGAGACGGACTTAGGAGCCGAGAACGTTAGGTCTAAGCCCATGCGACGGGAGCCTGTTTCCTTGTCGAAGGTCTTAGCCATTCGTTCGCCATTCGGGAGCTTTCCATCGAACAGACGGGCCAGCTCCTTCTGGTCGATAGGCCCCTCCAAACCCAGCAACTCGGCACCGATACCTTGCCACTCGCCGGGGGCTTCCTTGGCGTAGTAGTCATCGGCGTTGGAAAAGTAGCCTGCCGCCGCGTACTGGTTGTCACCCTTGATCAGCGTCACGTTGAACATCGCTTACCTCGTCAAGCTGCTTGGCCAATGACGATTGCCGGCGCCCGCTCTTTGTAATCGACGTAAGGCGTCTTGATCTTGGTAATGGGGAAGTCCTCGGCAAACTTGACGTAGGCTTCCAAGTCATTGAGGTTCGAGATCTCCGAATCCATCACGACCGGTTCCAGCTTGATTTCCTCGGCCCTCGTCATGCGCCCTGCAGTCCAAGACTTGCGGAAGCGCTTGACCTCCTGATTGCCCAAGATTTCCTTGGCCATTTCGGCGTTCTTGGCGTTTGCCGCCGCCAGAATGACGTAGTTACGAAAGCACGACAGCAGCGTGTCCGCGTCGTCCCGGCCATAACTTGCGTTGAGCTGGGACCAGTCTTGCAGACTGCCGACCATGCGCAGGCCATGTTTCCGGCCCTTGGTCGCAGCGGGAACGAAACTCTCCAATTTACCGAGCGATTGCAGCTCATCGAGAAACAGCCACAGACGTTTACCGGTCATTGGCTCGGAGCTGAGGATGGTTGCGCAGATGGTATCGATCCAGGTGGCCACCAGCGGGCGCATGGTGTCGCGCATATCCTCCCGCCAGGTAATGAACAGGTTGCCGGCGTCGGGATCATTCACCCAGCGATAAATCGAAAAGTCACCTTTACCCATGTAGCGAAGAGGGCGGATGTACTTGTTCATCATGAACTGGATGCTTGCGATGGCTTTCTCCGCGTTGTCACGGAAATAGCCTTCGGAGTCGGTGTTCGCCAAGAACGCCCGGATGGTGTCGCCATCTTCGCGAACCAGAAGGTTGACCAGCGTATCTTGGTTGGCGTTGTTCGTTTCCATCAGCTTGCGCATGGTGTCGGACAGTACGTCCCGAGCGTAGGCACACCACTGCTCGTCGCTGGGGTCTACCTGCGGCGGAATGATCGATTTAGCCATGCGGTTGAAATCGTGAACGCCACGGATCTCGTTGAAGATGGTCCAGCCTGCAGAGCGCGCATCAAAGGGATTGAGAATGTAGTCGCCCTTGAAACTGAACTTGGAGTAAAAGGTCCCGTTGGGATCGACCACGGCCATGCGGTCGTTGCGCCGTAATGCCGATGCGATCATGCCTTCCATGGTCACGGACTTACCGGCACCGATGGACGCGCAGATCATGGTGTTGCGGTCTTCTAGGTGCAGCGGCATCGGCAGCTTGCCGACCATGATTGGCTTGGCATTCTCCAACCCCTTTTTGCGGCGCTCACGGTTGGTCTTGGCATTGCGAGCGTTGACCTTGCGCTCCACGAAATGCCAGTTACGAATCCGAGAACCACGCAGCCATTGCTGGAACCGTTCGCCTCTGAACCCGTCGTCGCAGTATTCGTACAGGTAGTAACACAAGCCTGCAGCAACAACCGAGGTGGCAATGGTGGCACCCAGCACTAGAGGTTCGTGCCAGCCGTTGTGCAGTGTTTCTTTGAACGCTGCAGGGAACGGCGCCAGTGGCAGCTGAGCCAGCTGGGTGCCGGCCAACCAGCCAGCGATCGGCAAACCAAAGCCCGCTGTCATAGCGGCGGAATCAACCTCTTGTTTGTGCATCAGTCCTCTCCTGATAGACGTTCAATGTCCTCGGCCAGGTCGGGCAAAAGTGCTGCGAGTGCATCCTCGCTGCTGACCAGGTGCTTGAGATGAGCGCGCAGCTCATTGACCTTGCCCTGTGCCGTTCCTTGACGCAGCAGATAGACCACGATGGCCTGAATGGTTCTGCTCCGTGCCTGTTCCTGGGTGATGGTTTCGAGCAAGCCAAGGATCTGTTGCTGCTCGGCCCAGCTGTCCATATCCACCTGCCGGCCACCTTTGTCTGTGGCCAGCACCCGGTCGCGGATGTAGCTCGATAGGTGCTTATAGCCAGCGAGTGCCGCCGCTTCTTCAACCCTGGACAGCTGCTCGTCGTTGAATCGAATGGGTACTGTTTTGCCCACGTTGCTCCCTCAAATGCACCTTGAAAATTGGGGTTTGACATGCCCAAAGGTAACGCACATTCGCTGTAATGCAAATGTATCACACAAAAACCTTGATTTATCTGCACTGCAAGCATACTTTGTAATACAAACGTATCACGTAGTAAATTCTGGAAAAGCGGCTCAGGCTCAAGGCTGACGCGGCTTCCACCTCCCGCCAGGGAGGTGCGTGTTGTGTATTGAGATTTTGACCCTGTTAAGGGTCGAAATTGATGCTCTTGTTAAGGGCGTTTTTAGTGCCTAGGCCGAAGGCCGTAGCGAGCGGAGGACAAGGGTAGGCAGAAAGGGTGCTGTATGGCTGTAGATTGAGTGCAGAAGGGGTATAGCTTGACTACAGGTAGGGGGTGAGTAGGATACAGGGTAAATGCAATATGGGTGCAGGTAGGGTGCAAAATGGCAGGCAAGGATATCGAGAAGGCACTGATGGCGGTTGAGCCAGTGACAAAGGCAGCGAAAATACGCAAGGTCATGCCAGTGATCGAGAAGCAGCTGAGGGCAGGTGTACGACGCCAGGCGATTCTGGATGTGCTCAAGGAGCAAGGTATCGAGGTCAGTATGGATACGCTCAAGAGCTACCTGTACCGATACCGCAAGGCCCAACGTGGAAACCAGGCAAAGACTGCAAGCCCAGCACCAGTGCCGCAACATTTTGAGGAACCAGCGCGGCAGGTCGAGCCGGAACAGGAAGGAGGTGTATCGTACGATACAGAACCGAGCCATGACGCGGACGAACGGCCCCATTTGGGGCCGGCTGAGTTGAGCAGGCTCATGAATCCCGGGGACGATCAAAACGCCTCGGACTTGGATCGATATGAAAGCGCAGCGCGCAGCAGAAGGAAACGCACATGAGAACCGTCACCGTGAATTTCACCGGCAACTCCGGAAAAACCACACTCTCCGATAACCTGCTTTGGCCCCGTATCGGCGGTCTGCGGTTTGCAATTGAAACCATCAACGCCGGTGCGTCGGACACCGCAGCCGAAATTGAACGCCTCAAGGGCAAACAGTTTGGCGAACTGTCCGAGGTACTGCTGACCGAGGACAAGGTTGTGGTCGACGTTGGCGCATCCAACGTTGAAGACTTCTTCAAGTTCATGGGCCAGTACGACGGCTCCCACGAAGATATCGATTACTTCCTGGTGCCGGCAGTGCCGGAGAAAAAGCAGCAGGTCGATACCATCAACACCATCAAGACCCTGGCCGCGCTCGGCGTGCCGGCGAAAAAGATCTTGGTCGTCTTCAACAAAGTCCAGATCGATGATGCCGACGATATCGGGGTTTGGGGAGCAATGGAACCGAAAACCAACGTAAGCCCTACCAACGCTTTTCGGTGTCTTCTTCCCAGGCGCCCATCTCGACAAAACAGTTGCGCATGTCGGCCTCCTGGCTGATCTCGGTCAGCAGGTCATGCACGCTCTTGTCCAGCTCATCGTCGCTCCGATACGGAATGGTCAACTCATAGTGGCCGGCATCCAGCCGCTTCATGCCATAGGGCTCCAGGCAGTAGCGCTCAATGTTCTCCGTGGCCCGCTTCCGGCCGCGCACGAACTTGCTGTTATTCACCACCGCGAGGCGCAGGGTGACGGTGGCCACCCGCTCGGCGGCGGGCGGCTCTGCCGGCGACGCGGCCGAAGGCTGCTGGTCGCGTGACCTGGCGCTCTTCTGGTACGCGCCGATCTCGACACCACGGTGGCGCAGGTAGCTGTACAGCGTGCTCTTGGAGATGTGCAGCTTCTCGCCGATCGCGCTGACGCTCAGGCGACCTTCGCGGTAGAGGGTTTCGGCCGCCATGGCGGTGGCCTCAGCCTTGGCTGGCAGGCCCTTGGGACGGCCACCGATCCGGCCACGCGCCCGTGCGGCCGACAGACCCGCCTGAGTCCGCTCGCGGATCAGCTCGCGCTCGAACTCCGCCAGCGAGGCGAACAGGTTGAACACCAGGCGGCCTTGGGCGTGGGTGGTGTCGATGGGGTCATTCAGGCTCTGTAAGCCGACCTTGCGCTCTGCCAGCTCGCCGACCAACTCGACCAGGTGCTTGAGGGAACGCCCAAGGCGATCCAGCTTCCAGATCACCACGGCATCACCCGGCCGCACGTTGGCCAGCAGTTTGTCCAACTCCGGCCGGGCGCTTTTCGCGCCGCTGGCGATGTCTTGGTAGATGCGTTCGCACCCGGCCTGTTTCAGGGCATCGACTTGTAGGTCGGCTTTCTGATCCCGAGTGCTCACTCGCGCATAACCGATCTTCATCAAAAGTACTGTTTACTCGACTACGTTAGTAATAGTTGAACTTTGATTAAGCGTACCAGTTATTTGAACCGTAGCGCGGGGAGCTTAACGAACCGAGCTGTCGTTTTCAGAAGACGGCTGCACTGAACGTCAGAAGCCGACTGCACTATAGCAGCGGAGGGGTTGGATCCATCAGGCAACGACGGGCTGCTGCCGGCCAATAGCCGACAATGACGACACTGGAAATCCCCGCCTGTGAGCGTCGGCTCAGGGCGGGACAGCGTCATCCAGCTACCTGCGCCACTGACTCAGCCTTGTCCAGCCGGCCGCGCCGCACGAACAGACTGACCAGCCGTTGACGGATCGCCACCTGGAGTTCCGCCAGTTGTTCCGGCGTGATGCGAATTTCACCCGCTCGACGAGCGCAACACCGGCGCCGCCTACGCCAAGAACCGGCGAATCGAACTCAAACTCACGAACCGCTGAGCGCCGCGTCACCGCGCTGCTGCGCCAGCCAGTCGCGCGGGGCGCAGCCCATGCGCACGCGGAAGGCGCGCGCCAGAGCGTTCGGGCTGCCGTAGCCGACGCGGTCGGCCACCACCGCCACCGGCCGCCCCTGCTTGAGCAGGGTGCAACTGACGTTCATCCGCCAGTCGGCCAGATAGTCGCCCGGCGTGACGCCCACCGCGTCCTTGAACGCGGCGGCGAAGCGCGCGCGTGACATGCCCGCCTTCGCCGCCAGCGCCTCGAGCGACCACGCGGTCTGCGGCGCATCGTGCATGGCGGTTATGGCGCGCGCGAGTTTCGGGTCGGCCAGGCCCGCCAGCAGTCCGGTGGCGCCAAGCCGCCCATCCATCAGATAACGCAGCAACTGGATCAGTAGCAACTCGTACAAGCGGTCGATGGCGGCCTGCCGACCGCACTGGTCGCGCTCGGCTTCGGCAAACAGCAACTCTAGCGTCGGCCCGAGGCCGGGCAAGTCCGCCAACGGAATCAGCAGCATCGACGGCAAGGCCATGGCCAACGGATTGCCCGTCGAAGCGCCCAGGTCGACCTCCGCACACAACAGCTCAGCGGTATCGCCGGGGGCGGCGACAAAACGATGCGACGCCACGCGCGGATAAAACAGCAGGCTCGGCTCGGTAACCAGCAGATCTTCATGCACGGGCGAACGCGCCGTAATCGGGCCGCGCCGCACCAGATGGATATAGCCATGCGGCGCCGCGTAATGATGCTGCCCACAGAAGGCGCCGCTGTGAAAAACGCGCGCCGAAAGCGAGTAGTGCCGGAGCAAGCCGGCCAGTCGATCCGCCATTCCACTCTCCATATAAGACGATAGGTTACGTATTTGATACTTTACGTGCCATATCGTACCAAACAAAGGGCGATCATGCCCACGTGCTCTTGCACCTCACCCACTACGGAGATAGACATGACCCAAATCGCCCCCCTGACCATCGACACCGCTGACGCCGCTACCGCTGCCACACTCAAGGCCGTCAAAGCCAAGCTTGGCATGGTGCCGAACCTGTTCGCCACGCTGGCCCACGCGCCGGCGGCGCTCAATGGCTACCTCGGCTTGTCCGAAACGCTGGGCACCGGCCGCCTGAATGCCTCCCAGCGCGAGATCGTTGCGCTCGCTGCCGGTCAAGCCAATCGCTGCCAGTATTGCCTGAGCGCACACACCCTGATCGGCAAAGGTGCCGGACTGTCGGCAGAGGCCATCGCCGCGGCCCGCACCGGCCAGGCGGCCAACGCACTTGACGATGCAATCGCCGGCTTTGCCCGCGCGCTGGTCGAGCAACGCGGCGTGGTGTCGGCCGACGCCATGGCCAACTACCGCCGCGCGGGGCTCGACGACGGCCTGATACTGGAAGTGATCGCCAACGTCGCGCTGAACACGCTCACCAACTACACCAACCACATCGCCGACACCACGGTGGATTTCCCCGTGGTCGCCGTCTGATCTCCATAGGCATATAAGGAGAACACGATGAAAATCGCACTCACCGGCGCTCTGCTCGCCAGCGCCCTCGTCCTGCCACTGGCCGTCACGGCCGGCGACTTTTCGCCCTATGTGGGGTCGTCTCAGAAAACGGAAAATAAAGCACTCTAAGAGTCGCTAACACCACTGCCCAAGAGACCCGCATGAAGCAGTTATGCTTCATGCCCTCATGGCAAGACAACCCGTTAGCAAAGAACTGTGGCTGCAGTTGCAGCCCCTGATCCCCACCTTCACTCCCTCCGCCAAAGGTGGCGCACGCAAGCTCGCAGTGAGCGATGAGGCCGCCCTCAACGGCATCTTGTTCGTGTTGCATACCGGCATTCCATGGGAAGACCTCCCACAATCCCTTGGCTATGGCAGCGGCATGACTTGCTGGCGGCGACTTCGGAATTGGAGCGCAGCAGGGGTTTGGCAGAGGTTGCACCAGGCCATGCTGATGCGTTTGCGTGAACACGACCAGATCGATTGGAGCCGGGCCAGTATTGATGGCTCTTCGGTACCAAGCCCCCGGGGGGCCAGGAAACAGGCCCGAACCCCACCGACAGAGGAAAACTCGGCTCCAAGCGGCACATCGTCGTAGACGCCAGAGGCATCCCGCTGGTGGTTCTTGTCAGCGGGGCGAACAGACATGACTCCATGATGTTCGAGCGGTGCTTGGATGCGATCCCTGGCGTTGCAGGCCTGCAGGGTCGACCTCGCAAGCGACCAGCGAAGCTGCATGCTGACAAAGGCTATGACTACAAACGCTGCCGTGCCCATCTGAGGCAGCGAGGCATATCCAGCCGCATTGCCAGGCGCGGCATTGAAAGCAGCGAAAGGCTGGGCAAACATCGCTGGGTAGTGGAGAGGACGCACGGATGGTTTGCTGGCTTTGGCAAACTGCGAATCCGCTTTGAAAGGCGCCTTGACATCCACGAAGCGCTTTTGAAGTTGGCAGCCGCGATCATCTGCGCACGCTTCGTGGATAGGTGGTGTTAGCGGCTCTAAGCCGATGGCGTAGGTGGCACTCATCGTGTCACGTGCGGGCAAGCAGCTTCTCGCCATCGGGGCGCAACTCGCCCTTGGGCGAAATGTGCCGGTACAGGGTCTGCCGTGTGATTCCAAGCTCCAGACACAGGTCACCCACCTTGGTTTCTGGCTGGCCCATCGCGGCCATGGCCAGCCGCAGCTTGGCTGCGGTCATCTTGAACGGACGCCCGCCCTTTCGACCGCGCGCCCGCGCCGACGCCAGGCCGGCAATGGTGCGCTCGGCAATCAGTTCGCGCTCGAACTCGGCTAGTGCCGCAAAGATGCCAAAGACCAGCTTGCCAGCTGCCGTCGTGGTGTCGATGGCAGCGCCATGTCCGGTCAGCACTTTTAGCCCGACACCGCGCCCGGTCATATCGTGCACGGTGTTGATGAGGTGACGCAGGTCCCGACCCAGCCGGTCGAGCTTCCAGACCACCAGCGTGTCACCTGGCCGTAGCGCTTTGAGGCATGCGACCAGACCGGGGCGGTCCTCGCGCTTGCCGGACACCTGATCATCATAGAGGTGGGCCGGATCGACGCCGGCAGCAACCAGCGCATCGCGCTGCAAGTCCGTCCCCTGGGTGCCGTCAGCCTTGGATACCCGCATGTAGCCAATTTGCATATTTTGTCCTGTCACATATACGTTCGATTATGTGACAGTTTGCATCGGGAAGCTCTGCACGTCAAAATTTGTCACTTAACCCGTCATTCTGTCTAAGGCATGCAAAGGGTAGGCTAGGCTCATAATGTGACAGAAATTCCGGGGGGATGCCTTCCTTCGCGAAGGTGGCGCGCAACTGTTCCAAGGAAGCGGGGTCGCGCCGACCATAGGAAGCCAACGCGAACAGCGAGCGTGCCGTCTCGGGGTTGTGTCGTGCTTCAATGATGGCCTCATCAATGGCCTGGATTGCACGCTGCCAGTGATCGACGGGTTCGGGCTTCGGCGCTTTCGCCGGCAGGCCACTGGTGAACCCGGTTTGGGGCTCGGACCAGAATAGCTTTGCGTGCTCGCCTGGCGGGCTTATATCCCTCACCTCAATCAAGCTGATTGCCGTTGCCGCCGCCTCCAGCATCTGCAACCGTACTGCCGGGTTCAGGGTTTCATACGGTCGCCACAGACTTTGCCCAGCACGCAGCGGATGCCCGCAGCATTCCCAGATTTGGCGGAGATACCCCGCGTAGGTGCCGCACGTCGAAAGCGGGGTGTTCAGCTCATCGGGCAGCGTGCGTAGCAGCCTAAACCACAATCCGGCGTGGATGCGTCGGCGCGGCAACTCCACGTGGCCGGTCGTCAGTGCCTGCCAGGTACGCTGGTCCATCGCCGCAATCGCGTCGCTGGCAGTGCGCGGTTCGGCGTCGGCGTTCTCCCAGCCGAGAAACCGCCCTGGCACGCCCCAATAGGATTCCAGCCAGCAGCCATGCAGTGGGCAGCTCAGCATCAGGGGCAGCTTCCACGCGAGCAGTACGGCTTGGTTCTCCGGATCGTTCAGGCAGAGCGGACAGGCGCGGTGTATCGGTTGGGTGGGCAGCCAGGCACGCCAGCTCGTGATGGATCGCGTCTTACGGCGGAGTCTCGGCAGCAGTACCGAGAGCTGGAACGCATAGGTTTCCAATGCGGCTGGAATCTGATCATCAAGGCTGTCCAGTAGCCAAGGCACCCAGCCGGCGAAACTCATGCAGCGCAGCCGATCCAGCTCGATACCGCTCCGCTGGGAGAGCATCGCCAGCAGCGCCAGTGGTGGCGCGGTGTCCAGGTCATCAACCTGGCCGTGACCAAGATCGTGCTCCAGCAGCTCGGACACTTCCATGTGATAGCAAAGGGCCACGCGGTTGAGCCACGAAGACAGGGCTTCGGCTTCCCTGGGTGCCGGATGCAGTGGCCAGCGTGGCGCTGGCTTCACATCAGTTCCCGCTCGAATTGCCGCCGCCGCTCGCTGGGACCGGTGTAATCGGCCATGCTGAGCGTGCGGTGGTTGATCGCTTCCTCACTACTCTCCACGGCGGCCACGGCCGCCGCCATCAATAGGTGCGCCAGCTCGCCAATAGTGCCCTCGCTGCGCGTGAGCAGGTAGCGAGCCATGTCCAGCGTGGCAATCGACGAAGGTCGCCGCAGCGGGAGCGAAGCCGCGAAGCTGGCCAGCAGTGAACAGCAATCGTCGTTGGCCTCCCACACCGGCAGCATCATCGGCTCGAAGCGATTTTCCAACTGGTCATCCGAGCGGATGGCCAGGTAGGCGTCGCGTGTGCCCACACCGACCAGCGGGATGCGCAATTCGTTGCCGAGGAAGCGCAGCAGGTTGAGGAATTCCCGGCGGTTGACGCTGTTGCCGGCCAGGACGTTGTGCAGCTCGTCGATCACCAGCAAACGCACACCGAGCTTGCGCAGCAGTGTCAGCGCCAGTTGCTCTATTTCCGGCAGCCGTGGGCGCGGTCGCAATGGTGCTCCCATCGCCGCGAGCAGCGCGACGTAGAAGCGGATCACCGATGGCTCGGACGGCATCTGCACGACCAATACCGGGATGTGCTCCTGGTCGGCGTCGGAGCTGGCCGGGTGGGCGCGGCGGAACTTCTCGACGATCATCGACTTGCCGTTGTTGGTTGGACCGACCAACAGCAGGTTGGGCATGCGTTGTTTGTTTGGCCACGTATACAGGGCTTCCAGCCGGTTCAACGCCTCGACTGCTCGCGGATAGCCGATCCAGCGGTCGGCGCGAAGGCGATGGATGCGCTCGTCCGCCGGGAGACGGGCCAAGCCCTGGGCCGCCGGCAGCAGGTGGGACAGGTCGATGATGGGATATTCGTCCACGGCTACCACTCCTCAATCTGGTCGAACGGTTTGGCAGGTGGCTGGTTGTCCGCCTGCGGGTCTGCCATGTCCGTGTCCGCTGGTGGCGTGGTTTTGACAGGTTGTTCCGTTGACTTGAGATGCTGGCGTCGATCCGCGTCGCGCCGCGCCTTGCGCGTGGCTTTCTGCGCAGTGGTCACGATTTCGCGCATCTGCCCGATCATGCGGAACAGCGCCGACTCATCCACCTGTTCGCGCCCTTGCTGCCGCAATTTCGCCAGCGCCTGCCGTTGTTCCCAGAGGGTGACAGCCGGGTGCGACAAGGTACGGTATGGAATTTCCAGATAGTGCTGCCCCTCCGGCTCCAGCACCCAAATGCGGCTGATGTCGCGTGGGTCGCGCCGGATCAGGAACGCAGGCAGGCGGTCGCGCCGAGCTATCCACGGCTTGAGCGCATCGGCGTAGTAGTGGATGTGGTCGATGACGAAGCCAGTGCGGGTCAGGGTGCGGCGGAGGACGGGCAGGAAATCGACCAGAAAAGCCGTGGTGCGAGTGATGACGGTTGGAACGCCGGTACGCGCGACAGCTTCGGCCCAGCGTGCGGCCGGCGGTTGGAGCAGGCCGTTGTGCACGGAGCCGTGATAGGTGCCAACCGCCAATGCGAGCCAGCGTTCCAGCTCGCGCAGTGTCAGGGCGGCCATCTTCTCGGAGGCGTATTCCCCGCGCTGGTCAGGGTTGGAGAAGGTCGTCCCCGGCAATTCGTCGTGGATCATTTGCATCGCCGTGCCGATGATCCGTTCCACGATGCCGCCATAGTGCGGCTGCCCGAGAGGCCGATAGTCCAACCGGATGCCATGCTGCTCGCAGCCACGGCGTAGCGCCTCGCTCTTGAATTCGGCCGCGTTGTCCAGGTAGAGCAGCGCGGGCTTGCCGCTCATCGGCCAGTCCATTTCCACGTCCAACCTTTCCAACCAAGGGCGCTTGTCGCAACCGGCGTGTGCGAGGCACAGGCCGACCGAGACGGCAGATGGCGCTTCTAACGTGACCACCATGCCAACCACGCAGCGGGTGAACACGTCGATGGCGAGGGTCAGGTACGGACGGCCAATCGGTTGCCGGTCGCGCTCGTCCACCACGATCAGGTCGATGACTGTGTGGTCGATCTGTACCTGCTCCAGCGGTGCGGAGACTGGCGGAGGAACACCGCCAACACCTTGCAGGATGCGGGACGCATCCTGGCCTTCCCGAAGTCGAGTGGTCTTGAGTGGATCAAGGCTGGCGATCCGCAACGCGACCGTGTTGCGCGCCGGCATCCGCAGCTTTTGCAGCTTGCACACCCGCGCAACTTCACGGTGGAACGCCGCCAAGCTGCGCTTCTGCTTGGTCAGGAAGCGCTTTTGCAGTAGCTCGCGGATGATTCGTTCGACCGACTCCGGCAAGCGGCCTTTACCTTTGCCACCGCTCGACTGTCCAAGAGCCAAATCAGTGACCAGCCCCGAACCTTGCCGGGCACGGCGGATCAGGACGTAGACCTGCCGCCGGGACAGACCCAGCGCCTGGGCTGCTGCGTCGGCCGCTTCATGCCCGACCGTCTCCGACTGCGCCAACGGCCCAATGATCTCCGCGCGGCAGCGAGCACGCTCCCATGCCTGTTCTGACAGGGTGGCTACGCCGCGCTCGGCAATCGGTACGGTATCGGTCGCCATGCTCGCCTCGCTTTGGTGCACACGAGTATTGAGCATAGACGAGTTTCGTGCAGAGGAGTCCTGATATCGGGCTGTCAGGAGCCGTATGCACAGCAGGCTTCATGTCTCGTTGATTGGTGCAGTCGTCTTCTGAAAATGACAGAGCCATTCCTCGATAGAGTTCGGCAAAACCTTCGTTTTGTCGAACCATTGCATCGCCCTTTGTGATTGGCGTATAAACACACAAACACCTATTAGCGGAGAACGCTATGAATACCATTCGCTGGAATGTCGCCGTCTCGGCCGACACCGACCAGTCGCTTCGGATGTTTCTGGCCAGCCAGGGCGGCGGCCGTAAGGGCGACCTGTCGCGCTTCATCGAAGAAGCGGTACGGGCACACATCCTGGAGCTGAGCGCTGAGCAGGCCAAGGCCGCTAACGCCCATCTGAGTGAGGCAGAATTGACCAACGCGGTTGACGAAGCGCTCGACTGGGCACGTAAGCGCTGATGCGGGTCGTGTTGGATACCAACATCCTGTTCAGCGCCCTGATCTCGCCACATGGCGCGCCCGATGCGATCTACCGTGCCTGGCGGGCGGCGCGTTTCGAGGTGGTGACCTCGCGGATGCAACTCGATGAAATTCGTCGAGCCAGCCGCTATCCCAAGCTTCAGGCCATCCTACAGCCCGCCAAGGTGGGCGCCATGATCAATAACCTGCAACGGGCTGTGGTACTGGAGCGCCTGACCATCGAGGTCGAAGCCGATGATCCGGATGACTCGTTTTTGCTGGCCATGGCCTTGGCGGGCGATGCGGACTACCTGGTAACCGGTGATCGCCGCGCCGGCCTGCTGCAACGCGGGCACATCGAACGCACGCGGATCGTCACGCCCGCCGTGTTCTGCGTCGAGGTGCTGTGATCAATGCCGGTCGGTTTTCTGACTCAAGAGCAACGCGACGGTTTTGGCCGCTATGTTGATTCGCCCAGCCGTGAAGAGCTGGAACGTTACTTCCACCTGAGCGATGAAGACCGTGAAGCCATCCAGGTGCTGCGGGGTAACCATAACCGTCTGGGTTATGCCGTTCTGCTGACCACCGTCCGCTTCGTTGGCGTTCTGCCGGACAAGCCCGCCGCCGTGCCGGTGGAAGTCCTGCAGGTGCTTTGCCGACAACTGGCGATTCCAGACCCCGACTGCCTCCAGCGCTATAGCGATCATCGCCGCTGGATACATGCCACCGATATTCAGAACCGCTTTGGCTATCGTCATTTCACCGATCCGGGCATCGGCTTTCGCTTGAGCCGCTGGCTGTATGCCCTCTGCTGGACGGGCACCGACCGGCCGGGAGTGCTGTTTGAGCGAGCCACCTCGTGGCTGTTCACACAGAAAGTCCTCCTGCCTGGTGTGTCTCAACTAGAGCGCTTTATCGCCCAGTTGCGCAGTCGGGTCGAAGAACGCCTCTGGTTTACGCTGGGCCGCAGCGTGACTGAGGAACAGCGATTGCAACTGCAAGACTTGCTGACGGTGGCCGAAGGCAACCGCAGCTCCCGGCTGGATCAATTGCGCTCCGGCCCGGTCATGGTCAGTGGCCCCGCGTTGATTCGGGCACTGCGCCGGCTCGATGACGTGCGCGGCATCGGCATCACCTTGCCGGCGGCGGCGCACATCCCTCCCAGCCGTATCGCCGCCCTGGCCCGCTTCGCCAACACGGCCAAGGTCACCGCGATTAATCGGCTGCCGGCGTCGCGGCGGATGGCGACACTGGTGGCCTTCGCACTCTGCCTGGAGGCGACTGCGCACGACGACGCACTGGAAGTCCTGGAGGCCTTGCTGCGCGACCTGTTCAGCAACGCGGAGAAGGCCGACAAGAAAGCCCGCATGCGCAGCCTGAAAGACCTGGATCGGTCGGCCGCGACGCTCGCCGCCGCGTGCAAGGTCGTGCTGGACAGCTCGATCAGCGATGACAACGTGCGCGCCCGGCTGTTCAACGACCTGCCGAGGACCACCCTGGAAAAGGCCCTGGAAGAGGTCAACGCGCTGATCCGCCCGGTAGATGACGTCTATTTTCTTGCATTGGAAGCGCGCTACCGCAGCGTGCGCCGCTTCCTGCCCGACCTGCTCAAGCACATCCGCTTCGGCTTCAGCCCGGCCGGCAAGGGCGTGGCGGCTAGTCTGGAGTGGCTGCAACTGAACCTGCCGCGCCGGAAGCCAGAGGATGACGCGCCGCAGGAGATCGTGGCCAAGGCTTGGCAGAAGCACATCACCCGCGAAGATGGCTCCCTCGACATGGGTGCCTATGTGTTCTGCACGCTCGATGCGCTGCGCACGGCCCTGCGCCGCCGCGATGTCTTCGTCTCGCCCAGTTGGCGCTATGCCGACCCGCGTCTTGGCCTGCTCGACGGTGCCGAATGGCTGGCGGCGCGACCGATCATCTGCCGGTCACTGGGCCTGACCATCGACGCCAAAACCACCCTGGACGCCTTGTCCGTCGAGCTGGATGCAACCTGGCTGGCAGTAGCCGCGCGCCTGCCCGACAACCCGGCGATTCAACTGAGCGAGAACACCGAGGGCAAGACCGAACTGTCGCTCGGGGCGCTGGACAAGCTGGACGAGCCCTGCTCGTTGCTGCAACTGCGGGCGGCCGTGTCTGACCTGATGCCGCGTGTCGATCTGCCGGAAATCCTCTTGGAAATCGCCGCCCGCACTGGCTTTTCCGAGGCCTTCACCCATGTCTCCGAACGCAATGCACGCGCCGACAACCTGGTCACCAGCCTCTGCGCGGTGCTGTTGGGCGGGGCCTGCAACACCGGCCTGGAGCCCTTGATCCGCACCGACAACCCGGCGCTGCGCCGTGACCGGCTGTCCTGGGTCAGCCAGAATTATATCCGCGACGACACCCTGTCAGCGGCTAACGCCATCCTGGTCGGAGCGCAAAGCCAACTGGAACTGGCCCAAGTCTGGGGTGGCGGCGAGGTCGCCTCCGCCGATGGCATGCGCTTCGTCGTACCGGTGCGCACCGTGCATGCCGGCCCCAATCCGAAGTATTTCGGCACCGGCCGGGGTGTCACCTGGTACAACCTGATTTCCGACCAATTCTCCGGCCTCAACGCCATCACCGTGCCCGGCACGCTGCGCGACAGCCTGGTGTTGCTGGCGGTCGTGCTGGAACAGCAGACCGAGTTGCAGCCGACGCAAATCATGACCGACACCGGGGCCTACAGCGATGTGGTGTTCGGGCTCTTCCGCCTACTTGGCTACCACTTCAGTCCGCGGCTGGCCGATGTCGGCGGTACCCGCTTCTGGCGCACGCGCCCGGACGCGGACTACGGCAAGCTCAACGGGCTGGCCCGCCAGTCGGTCAAACTCGACCTGATCGCCGAGCACTGGGACGACCTGCTGCGCCTGGCCGGCTCGCTCAAACTCGGCCGGGTGCCGGCGACTGGCATCATGCGCACGCTGCAAACGGGAGATAGACCCACCCGGCTGGCCCAGGCGCTGGCCGAATTCGGGCGGATCGAAAAGACTCTGCACACGTTGACCTATATCGACGACGAGTCCAAGCGCCGCGCCACCCTGACCCAGTTGAACCGAGGCGAAGGCCGGCACAGCCTGGCCCGCGCCGTGTTCCACGGCAAACGCGGCGAGCTCCGCCAGCGCTACCGCGAAGGCCAGGAAGACCAGCTCGGTGCTCTGGGCCTGGTGGTGAACATCATCGTGCTGTGGAACACCCTCTACATGACGGCGGCCGTGGAACGGCTCAAGCAGCACGGCTATCCAGTGCTGGAAGAGGATTTGGCCCGGCTATCGCCGCTGATCTACGAGCACATCAACATGCTCGGGCGGTATTCCTTTGCGGTACCGGAAGAAGTTGCGCGCGGCGAGCTGCGGCCACTGCGTAATCCAGACGACGACCTGTGATCCCCCTAAACGCTATGAGCAACACCCAAGCTGCTGCTGGATCGGCGGGCACTTCACCGAGCCGAACGAACAGAAAACGCAGCAATCCCCTGGGTTGGGGCGCAGCAGCGCCTTGCAGTTGCTGCACTCGTAATAGAACTGGCAGGCGTCCGTGGGCATGGTTTCCGGCTTGGCGAAGCCGCAGCGCGGGCAAGTCAGCACGGACTCAAGGACAATGGCGCTCATCGTGACCTCACTTCTGCACTGTGGAGGGGTATCCCGCGTTCGCGGTCGCCTCAGTCAGTGCCTCGGGCTGGGCCTTATCGGGATCGTAGGTGACGGTCGCCGTCTTCTGGTCGAAATTGACCTGGACGTCACTCACGCCGGACACCTTCTCCAGCGACTTCTTGACCGTGATCGGACAGAGTCCGCACGTCATGTTCTGCACGTCGAGCGTGACGGTTTTCGGGGGAGCCGCCAGCGCCACGAAGGGCAAGGCGAAAAGCACGGCGATCAGCAGTTTGCGCATGGTTAATCTCCTTCAGTAGAACAGCGGGGCGAGCCACGGCACGGCCAATAGGCCGAGCAGCAGCACGCTGACGATCCAGAACACGAGTCGCTGTCGCACGAGCGTGCGCGGATCGGCGCAGGGTGTACCTGGCGTACAAACCTGTGGCACCAGGTAGAGCTTGCGGAATGCCAATCCCAGGAACAGTAGAGTCAACCCGATGAAGAGGGGGCGTAGTGGCTCCATCATGGTCAGAGCGCCCACCCACGTACCGCCGACACCGAGTGCCAACAGCACCAGTGGCCCGACACAGCACACCGACGCACCGATGGCGGTCAGCGAACTCGCGACCAGCGAGCCTTTCCCGGTGAGTTGCATCCCCATTCCCATCTCCTGAGCCTGATTGCCTAGGTGCTATTCTAAACTCCGTACCAAAGTACGGAATCAAGGAGAAAGTGATGGCCACAGAGCTGACCATTGGCAAGCTGGCAGACGCCGCCGGGGTGAACGTCGAGACGATCCGCTACTACCAGCGACGCGGGCTGCTGGATGAACCAGCCAAACCCTTGGGTGGCCATCGGCGCTATCCGGTGGACATGGTGAAGCGACTGCGTTTCATCAAGCGGGCTCAGGCGCTGGGTTTCACGCTCTCGGAAGTCGGTGGACTGCTGACGCTGGATGAGTCGTGCGCCTGTGCCGAAACGCGAGCACGGGCTGCACGCAAGCTCGCGTTGATCGAGCAGAAGATGGCCGACTTGGTCGTCATGCAGCAACTGTTAGGCGAACTGGTGCAGCAATGTGATGCGGGAGACGGCGGAACGATCTGCCCGATCATCGAGGCACTGATCAGAGAGTAATGCCTGGCGGGTGAGCTGGAGATCGGAAAGCCCCTTTACGGTGGGATTCAGAGCTTACGTTGGTTTTTGGTTCCATTGCTCCCCAAACCCCGTCAATGCGATTGCACCGGGTGAGATCGAGACGTCGATCCTGTCTGCCGGGACCGAACTGATCGTCGATCAGCAGATCCCCATGCACCGCTTGGGCAAGCCGGAAGAAGTCGCATCCCTGGTGCATTTCCTCTGCACCCGAGGCGCGTCGTACATCAACGGTTCGGAGATTCATGTCAACGGTGGTCAGCACGTCTGAAATAATCTGGAAATCCCGGCCGGAAACTTCCATCATTCGGGCCGGGCATCCGCCGCAGATGAGCGATCAATGAGCAACCCCTACCCTATTCAAACCCTCAATCACTCTTACCTGGGCAGTGGCATCTACGAGTTGCTGCGCGAGGCACTGATCACCGGGCGTTTCCAGCCCGATGACCGCCTGCGCATCCGCGACCTGGCCGAACAACTGGGCACCAGCGTCACACCGGTGCGCGACGCGATCCTGCAACTGGCCAAGGAACAGGCGCTGATCCTCAAGACCCCGCGTGACATCCGCGTACCCATCCTCACCGCCGCGCAATACGGCGAGATCCGCAGCATCCGCCTGGCGCTTGAAGGCCTGGCTGCGGAGACGGCCGCCGCGCTGGTGACCGACAGCGAACTCGCAGACCTGCAAGCCTGCATCGAAAACAACATCGCCGCGATCAACGCCCAGGACTTGCAAGCCGCTCTCAAGTGCAATCAGCAATTTCACTACGCGCTGACCACCATCGCGCGCATGCCGGTGCTGGCGGGTTTGCTCGATAGCCTGTGGATGCGCACCGGCCCACTGATCGCCCGTGCCTATGGCAACTTCAACGAGCGCATGGCCATCGACCATCACTGGGAAGTGCTCGACGCACTCAAGCGCCGCGATGGCGCGGCGGCACGGGCGGCCATCTGCCGTGACATTCTCGATGGCAACGAGAAGATGCTCGAGTACATCGAGATGGCGCAGGCGGACTGATTGGCAGTCAATTCGACTGTTGACGAAACATAGATGACCAGTTAGTTTATTAAAACTTTCTCATCACTGGATGTCTCTGTCATGGCTCGCCCGGTCAACCTCGAAGTCAGATCCCGTTTGCTGTCGATTGGCCGCCAGGTGGTTCACAACCGTGGCTTCAACGGCTGCGGCGTCCAGGACATCACCGCCGCTGCCGAGATTCCCAAGGGCTCTTTCTACAACTACTTCGCCAGCAAGGAAGACTTCGCGGCAGAGATCCTCGAGGAATACTGGACCTCGATCGAAACCCGCCACGGGCCGATCTTCTACGACGCCCGGGTCAAGCCGCTGGAGCGCATCGGCCAGTTCTTCCAGGCCCTGGTGCTCGAGCACGGCGAGCATGAATACAGCCTGGGTTGCCTGATTGGCAACCTGTCCCTGGAAATGTCCAATGGCAGCGAACAAACCCGCAAGCGTCTGGCCGATGTGCTGGCGCGCTGGGAAGGTTTGCTCGCGAGCTGCCTGCGTGAAGCGCAGCAGCGCCGCGAACTCTCTGAAACTCACGACGCCGAAGCGCTGGCCAGTGTCATCGTCGAAGGCTGGGAAGGTGCGGTCATGCGCGGCAAGGTCCTGCGCGACGGTGCACCTCTGCAGCGTTTCGTATCGATGGTCTTGCCTCGGCTATTGGAGTGAGTTTTTTTTCCTCATTAATAAGACGACTGGTCATTTATATAAAGCAACATTCACGTCTCATCCACGCAAGCACCCAAGAGGTAAATCGTCATGAGCCATCTGTACGCCGACCCCGCCGAACCCGCACTGCCTGCCACTGGTTTCAAGCTCGACCTGAGCAAAGCCGCCCTGGTGGTCATCGACCCACAGAACGACTTCCTCAGCCCTGCCGGCGCCAGTTGGGCGGTGTTCGGTGAGAGCATCGTCGAGAACAACACCGTCGAAAACCTGGAAAAACTGTTCAAGGCCTTCAAGGCTCACGACCTGCCCGTGGCCGTGTCGCCACACTATTACTACCCGCACGACCACGACTGGCATTTTGGCGGTCCGCTGGAAAAGGTCATGCACAGCATCTGCATGTTCGATCGCAAGGGACCGAACACCCTGGAAAACTTCGAAGGCTCCGGCGCCGATTTCCTCGAGATCTACAAGCCGTACATTCTCGACGGCGAGACCATCATCGCCTCGCCGCACAAGGTCTACGGCCCGGAAACCAACGACCTGGCGCTGCAATTGCGCAAGAAAGGCGTGTCGCAGATCATCCTCGCCGGCATGGCGGCCAACCTTTGCGTGGAATCACACCTGCGCGAACTGCTCGAACAGGGCTTTGAAATAGTCGTGGTACGCGACGCCACCGCCGGCCCGCGCCTGCCGGATGGCGACGGCTACCTGGCGGCCATCATCAATTACCGCTTCCTCGCCCACGGGCTGTGGACCACCGAAGAGACTATCGCGCAACTGCAACCGGCTTGATCGTGCCCGAGCGGCCGGGCATCGCGCCCCCCCGCTCTTTCTCGAGAACCCCCGATGAAAATCCCCGCCCGTTATGAGCATTTCGTTTTCGGCGTCGTTCAATCCGGCCTGACCTGCGCGGTCGCGGCCGCCATCGCCACCACACCCCATGCGCTCGACCTGGCCTTTGCCGGCCGCTGGTTGAACGCGTGGGCGCTGTCGTGGGTATCGATGTTGCCGGTGGTGGTGCTGGCGGCGCCGATGATTCGGCGCGTGGTGAGGCGGATGACGGTGGGCTGAATGACTTGGCTATGACTCACCCAACACACCGCCATCGCGAGCATGCTCGCTCCTACCGGGGGCTTCGGGGCTGCTCGCGACAGGCGCGCAAGCCCGCACCCGACGCACGAAATACTGTGCCCGTTCGCATTTTCGCAATAAACCACTTTTCATCCGCGCATTTGTAGCCGCTTCGTTCACGGACAAGCCGGTACATTAGACCTCCATGGTCCCGCAGAGCGACCGACAACAAAACCTACAGCTCGCCCAAGAAAATCTGCCAACCATTCGGAGTCTTTCCATGAGCACATTGCGCACTACAGCTTTCCAACTCGCGAGTCTGGCCCTGTTCATCGGTAGCGCCACCCAGGCCATGGCCGAGGACATCACGTTCGTATCCCAGGGCGGTGCTTATCAGGAAGCCCAGAGCAAGGCGATCCTGGAGCCTGCGGCGAAAAAGCTCGGTCTGACGCTCAAACAGGACAGCTCGCCCAAGGCCTACCCGATCATCAAGACCCAGGTCGAGAGCGGCAAGGTCACCTGGGACGTGGTGGACCTGCCCACTGGCGACTGCATCCGTGGCGAAGCCGAAGGGCTGTTCGAGAAGCTCGACCTTGCGCTGATTCCCAATGCCGCGCAAATACCCGACAGCCTCAAGGACGAATACAGCGTCGGCTACATCAGCTACTCCACGGTGCTGGCGTATCGCACGGACGCGTTCAAAGGCGCGGACGTACCCAAGACCTGGGCCGACTTCTGGGACACCAAAAAATACCCGGGCCAGCGCTCCCTACGTAACCTGCCACGTCCAACCCTGGAAATCGCGCTGCTGGCCGATGGCGTGCCGATGGACAAGCTCTATCCGCTGGACGTCGATCGCGCCTTCCGCAAGCTTGAGCAGATCAAGCCCGACATCGCCACCTGGTGGACGTCCGGCGGGCAGTCGGCGCAGCTGATCAGCGACGGCGAAGTGGACATGATCCAGGCCTGGAACGGCCGTATCACCGCCGTACAGGGGTCGCCTCAGAAAACGGAAAATAAAGCACGCTAAGCCGGTTGCAGCGGTCGTAGCGGCCTGAACTTGCCCGCG
>NZ_JAJSRC010000036.1:0-51881 GCF_021283245.1 Pseudomonas sp. NMI760_13
CGGGTTGTAAATGAGCATTCCGAGGCTGTTTTCAACGCAGCATCACCGAGTATCAAGGCTTTTCACACAGAGCCTAGGAAGGATTGGTAGCATCGAGTTGCCTAGGAGTTCCTGTTATGTCCGCCAGCGTAAGCTGTTTCGCTGAAGTGCGAGACCTCGTTTCTCACCCACCCAATTCCTCGGTATCTTGAGGGAGCGTGCTTCTCATATCGCCGGCGAGGACCAAGGCTGCTTCCGCAAAACTCTCCAGTCGACCAATTCGATCGAGCATGGCTTGTCGTTGGGCCTGCTCTTGGCTCTTCAGCAGACCTCCTGCGACGAATCTTGAGACCCGCAATTCCACGGTTGCTTCCAAGCCACCCGTGACGACCTCTTCTAACCATGGGTTGACTACATTGACGGACCGTTCGGCGGCAACGCTGAGTGCATAACGGATCAGTTCCCTAGCTGCCCGGTCAATTCCAATCGCAAAGTCGAAGAGCTCCTTCTCGTCCTCTGAAGCACCTTCAAGCTCTTCGCTGGTGGGCGGGCGCGCGAAAAACCTGAGTTCATCTGCTTCATTCACCCCTAAAGAATTGAGGGTGCGTAGCAGCGGGTCTAGCTCCCTCAGCGGTCGCATGTACGGAGGCAATGTGTAACGGTGTGCCCAGAGTTTCAGGATGACATCCAGGCACTCCGCAACCGCTGAATCTCGTACAGTTTCGGACGCTTCCTCAGCAGCGGAAATTTTCTCGGCTACTAGGTGCGCCATCCATTGGGCAGTGACATCATCGCCGAGCATCAAGCCGGCAACGATCCGCTTGCCGAGCTCGATTACAGCCTTAGAGCGATCTAGTGATTCCATCATGTCCGATCAAATAGTAGCGGTTGTAGGGGTAGTTATAGAAGGAGTAGTCATCGTTGTCAGTCTTGTCTTTAGGTGGTTTGCGGCGGACCTTGACGCAGACGACCAGAGATGTGTTCGGGTGTCCATTCAACAGTGCGCGAATGAACTTGTCGTCGGCGCTGAGCCGAGTGCCGTTCAGGACATCGCGCTCCTCGCCGTAGCCCGTGCTGCGCGACCACGATTCGCTTCTCGCCCTGCCACCGTCTGGTAGCGTCCACGATCGCGCCTCTGGATCCATCATCGGATTCAGGGCTTTGAGGATTTCTTGACAAGGCTGCGGGCCCGGGTTGTCCACCCTGCCAGCCCATGGGTCATATTCATCAAGGCTCATCGAGTCGCTTCCCGACTTCACCCAGCCGAGTAGCCTCAGCTCTGGATCATCAACATCCTCCCGGTTATCGTTGTGATCCGCGTCTGGAAGGTAAATCTCTCCTGGGCTAGGGCTCGTCTGCATTGCGGCTAGAAGGGCATCCGCATGGCAAGAAGGAACGAGTACAGACCTTACCGACACCGTTTCACCATTGGCCGCATCGGTGGTCGTCCAATGGCCCCAGAGGACCGTCATGCCGTCGTCTGTTGTCAGTTGGTCATCCAGGTACTGTCTATCAACTTGCCAACACCATGAGCTATCAGACCGATCGCCACCCGACGAGGCGACGTTCACTATCTCGGGATCGCGCCGGTCTGCAAGCCACCGATCATCACCGCGAGTGAGCAACTGTCCTCTCAACCAATCGTCGAACGGATCTTTTTCCTCATCAGCGCGACGGCGTACCGGCTTTGTCTCCAAGAGCTGGCCAGCGACGAACATCATAGCGTGGTAGGACTGATAGACGACGCAATCCTCTACTCTGGGCATACTTCCATGCGAGTGGCTTGTCTCTCTCCCTCGGAAGAGCCCACGCTCATAACGTTGATCATCGACGCGACGGCGAGGCCCTAGCGACATGCGACCACGCAAGACTGCCCGTGCTTGTTGTTCGATCGACTGCTGATTCAAACCGAATACGCGGCCCAACGGCGCGAACCAATAGGGGCCGATGTCGATGCCAAAAAAGTACCTCTCGTCGTCGTCCACGGCTTCGTCATCCGACGCATTGTCATCGACGATCCCGTACTCGCTATGGTCGTAGACGTCCTTGGGCAGCGCAGCGCGGTTTGCGGCGTTCGCAATGTCGAGCAAATCCGATGACAACATGTGGACTTCATGCAGGCGTCTCAATGCATCCGAAGCGAAGTGCCGGATAACGACGTGCTGCTCCCGTGCGCAAGAATCAAGGAACGCGAGAAAAGGAGTAACGGCACGAGGTACATCCATGGCGCCCCGTGCCAAGGCAATACAGAGCCATTGGCGGGCATGCCACTCATAAAAAACCAGGCCGCGGTCGGCAAATGGCTGCGGGTCAGCTCCCGATGCGCGAGTGGCCAGCGCGGACAACAAGGATCGCCAGTCGAGCTCAAGACAGTTGCGGACGCAGTGGGCGTGTTCCCAGCGTTCCGCAGTGGAGGGGCGCGCCAGACCCGCCCATAAGTAGCCGGCCAAGGCCTCCTCGCAAGAGGATGACGGTGCGAGCGAGTCGTTCCACGGGCCATCGCCATCATTGCCCTCAAGAATATCTTCAAGCAGGTCTAAGCCGAAGTTCAACACCTCATCGGCCTCGTCGCTGGTCAGGTGTCGCGAGAGCGGCTCCACCAGATGGAACAAGTCGTTCGCATCAAGGGCGTCGAGCTGCGACAGGTATCCCTTGATCCGAGCTGACGCTACGTCCTTCTCCGCGATGATGCCTTCTGCGTAGAGACCATCAAATGGGCCCTTATAGCCCCAACCGCGACGCCCCACGCGGTTGGGTTCGCTTGCAGCCAGCAAAAGGGCTGCCTTTCTTAGTTCGTTGCGGACGGACAGGAGCCTCTTGCTCGCATCGGGGAGGTGCCTAATGACGTCCATGAAGCTGAACACACTGAACTCGTCGACCAACTGGAGAGCTCGGAGGTATCCGTCGAACTCCGACAGTTTCGCGCGCCGACAGCCTTGCTCATAGAACTCGCTAGCGTACGAACGACCATTATTCGTCTTGAGCGATCGCCGTGCTGCAACAACCGCTGCTGGGTCACAGAGATCGACGCCGTTGAAGATGGCATCCCAGTCTGGCTCTTTCACCTCTTTACGAGGACCCGACCGGGACGTGAAAGCAGCAGTCACCGACTCACCAGCCTCTTTGGGCACAGATGCCTGCAGTAGCCTCTCCAAATCTGGAAGCGACATCGCCACGGAGTCGGCCAGAACCTTGAGTTTGCGCCAGGTGGGCGTTTCGTGGGTCTGGATGCGGAGGAATCGGAAGGCGATCTGCAGGATTGATCTTTTCCGACTGTTGTCGGATTCCGCCTCAATGGCCGCTTTGATGTCGCTATCGCGCTTCCATCCCGCCTCGGTACCACTCAAGGCCACCGCTGCCTTTTTTGGAAGAAGCCCTCGTTCGATCAGACTGTAGATTGCGACGGGAAATAGCTCGCCAGCAACGCCGAACTCTCGATCGCGCCAACGGCTAAGAATTGCGAGACTGGATGAAGGACAAAGGCCGACCAAGCCCTCGACCAACCGGTCCCAGTCCATGTATTTGTCTCGGGCCATGTGCTCGTAGCTGAGCTCGGCAATACGTGACAGCCGATAGGCGGTCTTAGGTCTGGCCTGGTCCGGGCGATGCGCGGCGTCCAAGAGATCCAAGAACGTTGTCCATCGAGAGAGGTGTTCCTCTCCGATCTTACTGGCGATGTCGATCGCCTTGTCGAAATAAGCAGCCGCTTCCGACTTGCTCACGCAAAAGATGGCGCGCGCCAGCTCCTGAAGATCGTCAACCTGTGCCTCCGCATCGCTGCGCGACGCGATGATCTGATCGAACGCCTTAGAGCTGAGCTGCAGTGACAGATCGCCCATCCCTGCTGTTCGCGCAGCGATGTGGCACATCCTCGTGAGAGTGCTCGAGTAGACGCGGCCATTAGTGTCGACCCACTTCAGTAGCGCGTCGACCTGAGCGGGCTCAACGGAGCCCGCATCGCGAAGGATCTGTACCCATTCGATGGCAACAGCCTTCTCCAAATTGAAGTTCCGCTGATAGTCACGTGACGAAGCAGATTTCGTATGTCCCAGCGCAAGCTCGACTTCGTGATCAAGGTTGGGAGACTTGCGGCCGCAGGCGATCTCAGCGGCCAAGACGAACCAAGGTAGAATGCCCCCTGTCACTTGCTGCAACTGTGACGCTTGTCGGCTCTTTACGGGAGATCCCTTCGTCTCAAGTTCAATGCGGATATCCTTGGGCGCCAGATCAATCAACTCAATCCGTTTTCCGCGTAGCGCGGCTTCCAAAGCGTAGGCCCGAATGAAGTCTGCTCGCTCGTCATCGAAGTCATGGAGTTGGTGAGGCGGATCTTCTGGCAAATACCGGCGCAACGTCTCCGCCCAAGTCGCATCGTCGCGCGGGAGGCACCGGAGCGCCAGCGTGATTGCAGACCGAACTCCGTCCAGTACGCTGTTCCCAGACCGCCATGAGAAATGCTCCTCGGGTAATTTGACCTTAGGGTCGACCAAGATGCCCATCAGATGGCGCAGCGGCTCCGCTGGCAACAGATGTGCAACCCGGACAGCTTCAGTTGCTAGGCCCAGCAGCATCCAGGCATCTCCCTCAGCGTGCTCGGCAAGTTCATCCATTCGCTTAAAGTCGCCAACGTCCGCAAGTCGAGCGGCCACGCACTTCGTGGCTCTCAGTACGGTGGATTTGAGATTCCATGCTTTCAGAAATTGCGCGGACTCCGCAGGGCCCCGCAATCTCAGGACTCCGATAGCAAGCTCGGCGATGTCGGCGTCGTCGATCTTGTCCTCTTTGCGGCGTTTGGGTGGCAGCTTGCTCCAAGCGATCAAAGACTCCCATGCCATGCGCAACCTACTTATCGCCTCAGGGATGAGGTCTTCGTTTCCGGCAAGCAGCACCGCCTCATACGCGTGATGCGAGCCAAGGAATCCACCGCCGAACGTGCGTCTGGAAACCATTTCTTCGATGCGATCTGGCGCAAGCAGAATGCTGGCAATATCAGTGTTCTGCTGGATGAGCGTGTTCTGGCGAGCCTCGCCAGCTACCTCACCACCGACTTTCAGCGCCAGCTTAGCGGCGGCAACATGCCGCCCCTGCTGCAAGCATGCTCTGAGCGCGAACATCAGTCGTTGCAGCTCGACGTCTCGTCGTTCCAGCGGGTTGAGCTCTGGCAAGCTCTCGTTCGAAAGCGCCAGAGCAATCAGCTCGTCCATACGACCGGCAGACAATAGCAACTGCGGCAGCGCGGCTGCCACGTATGAACTGGTTACCGCAAGTGGCTTGAGCTTCGTAAGAAACGCATCAAGCGAAGCCGCATCGGGCTTGAACGTCTCGTTGAACCAGGTCTCTGCAGGCTCGTCCATGAAGTGCAGACCTGAGTCCTTGACGAACAGCGGTCGCCCAAATTCAGTGGCAAACGTACGAACGGCGCTCTCTGGGACGCCAGCAATCTGCGCCAAGATAGAAATGGGTACCAAGGGCCGGAGCACCGCTAGACCCTTGCAGATGAGGTCTATCTGATTCGCTTCTGTCGGCCCCCATTCGGCTTTCAGCCTGTCGATAGCTTTGGTAAGCAGGCCTCCGATCGCGTGCTGGACAGTTGTGGGTGTTGGTCCTAGGGTCCTCAGCATGTCGCCGATGGATGGCTTTCCCTCCATCGCCAGTGCTTGAACGCGCGGGTTATCGCTACTGAGAAAGGCGAACTCTGCAGCCTCCGCGTCCGTCGCCTCGGGATAGGTCAGTCGCAGGTGTGTGGCAGTCTCAGCCTTGGTGAACGACTCCAGTTTAATAATGATGGTGTTAAGCGGAGCACCCAGGTGGCTCTGCCGGTGTGATCGGCATGTGAATACCAACCGCACCCCGTCGGGCATGTCCGTATTGATCAAGTCCTGGACAAAGGCACGCTCACCGATCTCTTGTGCAGCCATGCATGCGTTATCGGCCGCGTCGACGATGATGCAAAGGCTCGCCTGAGGCTTGCGGGCTTTAAGAAGATCAATGGCTTGCTTGAGCCGAGATACGAAGGCCCGCATGAACTGCTTGGAGTCGGTGCCGCCGGACGGAATCAATGGCAAGCAAAGCTGCAGTCCTGATAACTCGTTCGCGATCTGGACGAGAGCATCGCGGTATCGATGGCGATACTTCAAGGCTTGGCGATAAGTGCCATCGCCGAAGCAGTCGTACAGAACCGCCACTGACCCAGCAGGCATGGCACGAGCCAGGTGAGCAGAAAGAGTCGACTTGCCAACACCGCCGTCTGCATGGATGACTACGGGGCGTTGTGCAGTGAGAATCTTGGCCAAGATTTCTGCGTGTTGCGCTCGAGGAAGCACCTGCTTCGGTTCCGAGATCAACAAGGGCGCCGGCAGAAGATCGATTTCGGTCACCTGCAGTGCGCGGAGTACGTCGTAGAGCCGGACAGAACGATCCTTCGCGCCCTCATCGGTTGCCCGGCGGGTGACCAGTTCCTTCAGTTGGAGCGCGGCCTCGGTGTCCGGTCCGGACAGGTACGAGCTCAGGTCTCGACTCAGGAGGTTGCGCTGTTCCCATAGATCCGGTTCACCAGCTTCAACCGAGAACGCGGAGAAGAAGCTCTGTACGTTGCTGCCAGCCGACACCGCGTAACGTTTCAGCAACTCGTCTATTTCAAGGTGCCGCGGCGCTTTCGACCCCGCTGCGATATCGGCCAGAGCCTCAAGAACAGTTCCGTCCATGGGTCTGTTTGTCAGAAAAATGAACCGAACCTTCTTCGCCAAAGCGTCCAAGCCAAGCGACGCCTCCAACTCCTTGAAACGTCCTGCAAAGCCCTCGATGGTTCCTTTGAGGCCGCTTACCGTCCAAGGAACGTGCGCTTGCCTGGACGAGTGTTTGAGCTGCACATAGCGGATGGACTTTGCCGCTATGACATCTTCGCTACCGTAATAAAGGCCGACGTCGATGACCTCGTCGCCGACAATTGTGGAGGCAACCCCCTCGTCCAGTGACGCCCCTTCGATCGCCACCGCCACCAGGTCACCCGCCACGGCAAGCAACCCGAGGCATTGCCGGGCGGCCCATTGATAATGGAACTGGTCGCCACTTCTAGAGGGACCTACAGAACCTTGCTTCGCCATATTTTCTGCACTCCCTGCATCCGCCTTTCAACGGAGTTTACAGGACCGAGATGTCCTTGGCGGACCTGACTACGGCCAGCTCCGACCTTCAAGGGCTGCGGAACCGCTTTCGGGCGTCGAGGTTGGTAGAATGAAGGCTGCCCCAGCTACATAGCAGACGTTGACCACGGCGGCTCAAACGACTGCAATCGGCCGGTAGTAGCCCTGCTCCACCACGGCTACGTGTTGAAAGCTGTTGGTCAGTACTATCAATCAGGCCTTCGCTTGGCACTTGAAGACCCATGTTTTTTCTAGACGACGAACTAGTAGTTGCATGGTCAGCAGATAGTAATACCGAGTCGCCACGCATCGCCTAGCCAGGCGATGCTCAAGAAACCAAAGTAGATGCTTTCTCTGCCAAGCCCAGGGTGTTTCCAGCTGCCAGCGCTGAGATATCTCGGCTTGGATGAGCTTTGCTTGCCGTAAATGGCGCTGTCGCGTTGCGTGCGACCCAGTCAGCACGCCGGCCAAGAACAATTCCATATCGAATGGTTTACTCATGTGCATCCTCCAATGTAGGCAGCGACCACATCGATCCGAGCATGCCCCAGCTCATAGCTGATCTGCCTTCGGGCCTCACGATCAAGGTTCCTATCTATCTGGCAACACTGGCCGCCGTTGATGGGTGCGTGGTGTTGAGTAATTTGCTCATGGCGCTCACACGCGTACGCCGCTCGTAGCTCATGAAAGCCTTTGAGCTTGTGTGCATGCAGCACGTCTCGCGCTGGACGGATGATTTCCTGCAGAACATTCCGATAGCTTTCGTCTGGCGCAATCAGGTTGCGGCTACTCGCAGGCGACACCTGCCGTGCAAACCCAAGTGCGTTTTGAACATGGTGGTCCACCGCAATCCATCGTGGCGCTGAGGCGCCAGCTCGGCCGCCTTTGGTGCCATCCTGGATGTTGATCCTGCCTAGGTCGTGAGCCTCACGGCTGAGCCGTGGCAAGTCGGCTAGGATGGCCTCACGTAAGCGCATGCCGGTGGCTCGCGCCAATAGGACAATTGCGGCGGCCCGTTGCTGATGATCGCGGCAAAGCGCATTGACAATCTGCTTAACCTGGTCGCGGTTTTGGCCCTGAGGCACCGACTGTCGACCCCCGGTGCGCTGCATACCCAACGCCTTGCTCGGGCTTGGCACCTTTACGTACTGATCACCGCGAAGCGCCGCCATGGTCCTGTTAACGCTGGATAACCGGTTTTGCGCGGTGCTGACGGCGAGATCACCGCGCTTAACAATGTCGCGCAGATACGCCGCGTAGTCGGCCAATACCTTTCGATCAATCTGCCGCGCATCATTGATACCGGGCCCCTGTTCGGAGCGGCACCACTTTACGAATGCCAACCACCGGTCACAGTGCGCTTTGACCGTTCCGTAATGGCCACTGCCGAACATGTCTTTCAGTGCCTGCGGTCCTGCATAGCTCAATTGCCTACCGTAGCCAAAATTGCGACCGTTGCGCCTACCCACCAATCCCATGTCGGTCACCTCATCGTTCGCTCTCCGATCCTCCCCCCACGTCATCCCGCCAAGAATGCTGAGTGTTATCAGGGATCAAGGCCCCTGCGACCTGTGGGGAATGTCCTCTACGCGGGACTGGCGGCTCCTTACGTCCGGGAGCAAGGGCATCTCATGATCTGGCCTCCTGAACACCGTTACCGGTGGGCGGGTGGAGGCAGTGCTGGCTGACTAAACCAGCGCCTGAAGATCCTGAGCCAGGTGCAAGCAGCAATGCGATGACCGGGGCATGCCTGACTGTCAGTCAGGTGCAGTCCATTCCCTGGTCTGCGGCACCATCATCTACAGCGCTGTTGCTGGTGACATCGGCGTTTGTCACGCCGATTGTCACGATGGGGATTGCCGCAAAGCCTTGTGCGATCAGGGCTGCAGCAGTGTTGGAAGTGCCCGTCTCTTTCCAGAAGAAAGAGACGGGCACAGGTTGGCGCAAAAATTTGGCCAAGCGGATAGGTTGCTGCAGGGCAGCGAGGTACAGAGTATCTGGCGCACGAGCGCCATATGTATAAGAGCATCCATCACATGGGTAGTGACCGGGCGAGCTGCCGGATGCGAATCGCCCTTGGGGAGAACCACCGCCAGAGCGGCGTGACCTTTAAGGCTCGGGTCACCTGGGGTGCTGTCAACGACAGCCTTTGCACTGTCTTTTCTACGCCCGCAATCCGAGAGGGTCAAGCGACTCGCCCACTGGATTTTGCAGTTGAAAATGGCATTGGGCGTGTACGGAATCCCGTGGTTTCCAGTGGCCGATTGGGTGCTTTTGATTTTTTAGGTGAGGTCCATCCAAACAGGGCGGCTTTGCAGCCCTGTTTGGATGGACCCGCGTGGAAAGCGGATCACCGAAAATTCGAAGCCGGGCACTCACTCGACTGCGCCACGCCTTGCTCTTAGGCTAGAAACGTTTGCCCCGGTCTGATTCGCGAACTCATGCGGCGAGATATGCTCCTGCCGGTTCGCTTCAAGGTAACGGCTCCACCAACTCATGATCATTCGCCGTTCCTCCAGGAACTCGGCCTTGTGGATATACGCCGCCCGAACATTGTTGCGTTCCCTGTGGCTCATCTGCCGTTCGATAGCCGTCTCTGACCACAGCCCGGATTCGACCAAGGCACTGCACGCCATGGACCGGAAGCCATGCCCGCAGATTTCGGTCTTGGTGTCGTAGCCCATGTTCCGCAAAGCGCTGTTGACCGTATTTTCGGACATAGGCTTCCACGAGCGAGCGTCACTAGTGAACACCAGATCGAAGTACCCCGTGATCGCATGAATCTGTTCGAGCAACGCCACCGCTTGCGGTGAAAGCGGGACCAGGTGGATGTCACCCGCCATCTTCGTCCCCCTTGTGGAATACGGGACGCCGTCCAACGCGGGCCGCGTATCAGGTATTTCCCATATACCGCGCTTCAGGTCGAACTCACTCCAACGTGCGAAGCGCAATTCGCTGGACCGGACAAACACATGCAGGGACAGCATGACTGTCAGTCGAGTGAGCGTGCGCCCCTTGTAGTTCTCGATGCGGTCCATTAACTCTGGCAAACGTGACAGCGGGAGTGCAGGTCGATGCGTAACCCGTGGCGCGCTGATGAAGCCCTCAAGGTCATATGCAGGGTTCACCGTGATCAACCTCAGTCGCTTCGCCTCACGCATGATGCTTTGAAGGTAGTTTTGTACCCTTAAAGCCACATCGATCGTGCCACGCTTCTTGACCGCCTCAAGCGGCTGCATGAGGTCGAAGGTATCCAGATCAACGATGGCACGTGCGCCTAGCAGCGGGAATACGTGTGTCTTCAAGCGACTCAACACGGTCCTCGAATGGCCAGGCGCCCACTTCACGGACATTTCCTTATGCCAGTCCAAGGCAACGCGTTCGAATGTGTGGCCTCTGACAACCGCCTCGGCCTTGGCCTGCTGCTTGGACGCAATCGGATCAATACCTTCAGCCAGTATCCGCTTAGCCTCCAGACGCTTCTGCCGAGCATCTGCAAGCCCGATGACGGGATAGTTGCCAAACGAGGTCAGCCCCTCTCGCCCATCCGGTTTCACATACCGTAAGCGCCAGCCTTTGCGGCCATTGGGGTAAACAAGGAGGTAAAGACCGTCACCGTCGAAAAGCTTGTAGGGGCGGTCAGTAGGTTTGGCCGAGCGGCATGCGGTGTCGGTCAGGGGAGCAGTAGTACGAGCCATAAGGGTAAACCCCTTTATCGAATCGACTTTATCTCAAACGTTACCCCTAAATCGGCTGGCAGCTGTCGGATTCCGACGGAACGCCATAACGAAAAAACCCGCCAGAAGGCGGGTTTTACGGGGGTTCCAGAGATTTTGGTAGCCTTCGCTGGAACCTGAACTGGTGCCGGAGACAGGAATCGAACCTGCGACCTTCGCGTTACGAGTGCGCTGCTCTACCGACTGAGCTACACCGGCGTGTTGCGCAACGTACCATTGCCGTGTCCGTTACGCAAACCCCTGTTTCACCTCACTTTCACGGCGCCTTGCAGCCATTCGGCGCGAGGTCTTCCTCCACCGTGGTCACGCAGCTCCACCCCGCCTGGGTGCGGGCCAGGGTCACGGTCTTGCCCAGCACATTGGCCGGTGCATCGGCCAGGGTGCAGGCGATGCTGGCGGTGCCGTCGGCCGCCGTGCCGCTGGCGGTGATCGCGCAATGGGCGGTGGCGGGCTGGCCGCCGAGGCTGGCGACGTCGGGCACGTCCTTGCCTTCGTTCAGGCGGATGTCCATCGGCGTTTTCAGCGCGGAGATTTCCAGCAGCGCCGCCGCGGCTTTGGCCCGGGCCTGGTGGTTGGTGTACATGGGGATGGCGATGGTCGCCAGGATGCCGATGATCGCGACAACGATCATCAGTTCGATCAGGGTGATACCTCGTTGCCCTTTCATGAACGGTCTTCCTTCGTAATACATGGAGGCGCGGTCGGCGCATTTCATCTTGGGTTGCGCCCCGGCCGGCAGGCGCGCAGTAGGCCTGAACCGACACCTTTTGTCACCCCTGCACGGCAGGGCTTCATCTTCGCTGAACTACTCTAGTGAGCGTCATGGAAACGCGCCCGCCCTCGGGCCCGGCAAGCTGTTACGGGGCTTGTCGCCGCACTGCAAAGGACCTTCGCATGCCACCGTCTACCCGCCTCTACGCCTGGGAGGGCATCGATGCCTCCGGCGCTCGTCAACACGGCCAGCAACCGGGGCGCAGCCCGGCGTTCGTGCAGGCCTGGCTGCAACGTCAGGGCATCCGGGCTACGCGGGTGAGGTTGGCGGGTGGGATTCAGTGGCGTTGGCCGCAGCGGGCGGGCAAGGCGGATGCGGCGGGGTTCAGCCGGCAACTGGCGACCTTGCTGACGGCGGGGGTGCCATTGTTGCAGGCGTTCGAGGTGATGGCGCGCAGCACGGTGGACAGCGGCATGGCGGCGTTGCTGCCGCGGTTGAAACAGGATGTGGCGGCGGGGCTTGGGCTGGCGGAGGCGTTGCAGCGGCATCCGGCGTGGTTCGATGCGCTGTACTGCAACCTGGTACGGGTGGGCGAGCAGTCGGGCACGCTGGACCGGCAGCTGGAGCAGATGGCGGGGATGTTGGAAAAGCGCCAGGCGCTGCGGCAGAAGGTGCGCAAGGCGATGCTGTATCCGGCGCTGTTGCTGCTGACCGGGCTGGGGGTGGCGGCGTTGTTGTTGCTGGAGGTGGTGCCGCGCTTTCAGGGGCTGTTCGCCAGTTTCGACAAGGCATTGCCGGCGTTTACGCAATGGGTGATCGATTTATCCACAGGGCTGGGCAATCACGTGGGGTGGCTGGTGCTGTTGATAACTGTATTGGGGGTTGGTGGGCGGGAGGTTTATCGGCGGCATTTGCCGGCGCGGCTGTGGATGGTGCGCTGGGGGCTGCGGGTGCCGGTGGTCGGCACCTTGCTTGGGCAGGCGGCGTTGGCGCGGTTTGCGCGCAGCCTGGCGACTTCTTATACAGCGGGCGTGGCGTTGCTGGATGCGCTGGCAACGGTGGCGCCGGTCAGTGGCAACTGCCTGCATGAGCAGGCGATCCTGGCGTTGCGCCAGGGCGTGGCCAATGGGGCCAGCCTGCAACAGGCGATGGAGGCGGACGGGCTGTTCCCGCCACTGCTGCGCCAGCTGGTGGCGGTCGGCGAGGCCAGCGGCACCCTCGACACCATGCTGGACAAGGCCGCGCTACATTACGAAGAGCAGGTGAGCCAGGCGCTGGAGCAGTTGACCACGCTGCTGGAGCCGGCCATCGTACTGATCCTCGGGCTGCTGGTGGGGGGCCTTGTCGTGGCGATGTACTTGCCAATCTTCCAGTTGGGTAGCCTGATCTGAACATGAATGCCTGGGCCGTAATCGTCGATCATCCGCCGTTCTTTTATGCCCTGGCCGCGGTGCTGGGGTTGCTGGTGGGCAGTTTTCTCAATGTGCTGGCATATCGGCTGCCGGTGATGCTCGAGCGCCAGTGGCAGCGGGAGGCGCAGGAGGTGCTGGGGCTGCCGCAGGCCGAGCACGAGCGCTTCGACCTGTGCCTGCCGGCGTCGCGTTGCCCCCACTGCCAGCGCCCGATCCGGGCGTGGGAAAACATTCCGGTACTGAGTTACCTGGCCTTGCGCGGACGTTGCTCGGGGTGCAAAGCGCGAATCAGTGCGCGTTATCCACTGGTGGAGCTGGCCACCGCCCTGCTGTCGCTGCTGGTGGCCTGGCATTTCGGGCCGGGGGTGGAGGCGCTGGCGGTGATGCTGCTGACCTGGGGCCTGATCGGCTTGAGCCTGATCGATGCCGAGCACCAGTTGCTGCCGGATGTGCTGGTGCTGCCGCTGTTGTGGCTGGGGTTGGTGGTCAATGCCTTCGGGCTGCTGGTGCCGCTGGCCGACGCGGTGTGGGGCGCGGTGGCGGGTTACCTGAGCCTGTGGACGGTGTACTGGGTGTTCAAGCTGGTGACCGGCAAGGAGGGCATGGGCTTTGGCGACTTCAAGCTGCTGGCCATGCTCGGGGCCTGGGGTGGTTGGCAGATTTTGCCGCAGACTTTGATGCTGGCCTCGCTGGTAGGGGCGCTGATCGGGCTGACGCTGGTGCGTCTGAAGCGCACGCAAATGGGCGCTGCGCTGCCTTTCGGGCCATATCTGGCCATTGCGGGGTGGATCGCCGTGCTCTGGGGTGATGAAATAGTCGCTTCTTACCTGCAACTGCTTGGAACCTGATGAGCACAGCGCCTTTCACCCCCTGGATTCTCGGCCTGACCGGCGGCATCGGCAGCGGCAAGAGCGCCGCCGCCGAGCGTTTCGTCGAGCTGGGCGTGCACCTGGTCGATGCCGACCAGGCCGCGCGCTGGGTTGTCGAGCCGGGGCGCCCTGCCCTGGCCCGCATCGTCGAGCGCTTCGGCCCCGGCGTGTTGCTTGAGGACGGCCAGCTCGACCGTGGCGCCCTGCGCCAGCAGATCTTCGCCGACCCTGCACAACGGCAATGGCTGGAGCAGCTGCTGCACCCGCTGATCGGCCAGGAGATCTTCAGCTACCTGGCCAAGGCCGAGACGCCCTATGCGGTGTATGTGTCGCCGCTGTTGATCGAGTCGGGGCAGTTCAGCAAGACCCAGCGCATATTGGTGATCGATGCGCCGACCGAGTTGCAGGTGCAGCGCACCCTGCAGCGGGACAACACCAATCCTGAGCAGGTGCAGGCGATTCTCAAGGCCCAATTGGCCCGGGAAGAGCGCCTGCGCCATGCCGATGACGTGGTGGTCAATGATCGTGACCTGCAATCGCTGCACGACGAAATCGACCGCCTGCACCACTTTTACCTGACTTTGCGAGGAGGCCAGCCATGAGCCAGCCGATGACCGTTGAATGCCCGACCTGTGGGGCGCCTGTGGAATGGGGGGAGAAGAGCCCGTTCCGGCCGTTCTGCTCGGACCGCTGCAAGCTGATCGACCTGGGGGCCTGGGCGGCCGAGGAGCACAAGATTGCGGGGGCGGAAGAGTCCGAGGATGAGTTGTATTCGGGGGATCTGGAGCCGCGGCATTGAGGCAGGTGCTTTTGGAACGCTGATTGGTTCGACGTTGTTGGGGCCGCTTTGCGGCCCTTTCGCGGCACAAGGCCGCTCCTACAGGGGAATGCGACCGCCTGTAGGAGCGGCCTTGTGCCGCGAAAGGGCTGCACAGCAGCCCCAGAAAGCATCACCGTTCTTCATCCTTCCACGGCGCCTGCAAATAACGAGTGCGGTTGAACGTCTCCAGCCACTCGGGGCAGAACACCACCAGGGCACTGATCACGGCGCCATTGATAAACGCCTCGGGGAACATCATCAGCCATAGATAGCCAACGAAGTCGCTGAGCCACTCCGGCATGGCGAAACGCTCGTCCATCCACAATATCCCCAGCCCAGCCGCCAGGCACACCAGTACGGTCAGCGCGGCGGGGAAGAACCCGCAACAGAAGATATACACGAACAGGTTACGCGGCTGGGCGCGCTCGACCAGGATCGCGCACACCTCGGTGACCAGCACCGGCAAGCCGACGATCAGCAGGCCGTTGACGCCGATGGCGGCGAGGTCCTGGCGGCCGAGCAGTAACAGGCCGAGCTGGGCGAGGAAGCCGCCGAGCACCGCCAGCGGCCAATCCAGCAGCAGGGTGACGGCAGTCATGCCGATAAAGTGATACGACACGCCGGTGTCGAAGTCGCGCCGCACCAGCCACAGCACGAACAGGCAGCACACCGTGCCGAACAAAAGGTGCTGGCGGCGGGTATCGGTAAACAGCTCCACCCAGCGCGTGCGGCTGGCGGCCCAGACCAGCAGGGGCACGTAACCGAGCCAGCCAAGGGTGAGGCTGGTGCTGGACAAGACCTGTGCGCTGATCACCTGAACAATATCCCTTTCAGCCATGTGGACAAGCCTGAGTCTACACCCATTCTCCCTTTCGTCCGGTTGCTATAGGCTGACACCTCCTTTCGCTGCAGGACGCATCCCCGATGACCGAAGGCATCAACCTACCCTTGCTGCTGGGCGCGCTGTTCAGCGCCATCGCGGGGGTACTGCACCTGATGGTCATCGCCGTGGGCCCGCGCTGGTACCGTCTGTTCGGCGCAGGCGAGCGCATGGCCCGGGCCGCCGAACAAGGGCGTGCCTACCCTGCCCTGGTCACCCTGCTTATCGCATCGGTACTGCTGGTCTGGGCCGCCTACGCGCTGTCGGCAGCCGGTGTGATCGCGCCCTTGCCGTTGCTGATGCCGATCATCTGCCTGATCACCCTGGTGTACCTGGCCCGTGGCCTGCTGGGGCCGCTGTTGCTGGCCGGCACCGGGCGCAGCCGGCGCTTCATCGCGGTCAGTTCGGCGATCTGCGTGGGCGGTGGGCTGCTGCACTTGTTCGGGGTTGTCCAGCAATGGCTGGTACTGGGCTGATTCCCACGCACAAACAGCATCTTACCGTCATCAATTAGCGACTAAGCTTGTCCCCATGGATGACTCAGACTATCTGCGCCTGCTTACCATCCAGGCCGAACAAGCCAATGCGTTCCTGTCCAATGCCCGCAAATGGGAACGCGAGCGTTGGGTCTGCCAGCGCCTGCTGCAAGGGCTGAACATTCCCTACCGCAGCGAGGACTTCACCCCGGCCGGGCAGGAGCCACCAGACGTGCTGTTCCGCGACGCGGCGTTCGAGGTGTTCTTCGTGCTCGACGAGGGCCGGCGGCTCAACGATGAATGGCGCGAGGAGCTGCAACGGCGGCGCAGCGCGTTTTCCCTGGCCCAGCTGGTGCGCCGCGAGCAGCGGCCCCGGCGGATCAGCGCCCAGGAACTGCTGGCGCGCCTGGCGCCCACCTTGCGCAAGAAATCGCACAACTACCGCGAACGCGGGCTGGACCTGGGCGAGCTGGACATCATCGCCTTCTCCAGCCTCAAGCGCGAAGTGCTCGACCTCAACAGCCATTTCCCGCCGCCCACCGAATACCTGCGCCAGGGCTGGCGCTCGCTGTCGCTGGTGGGGCCGACCTTCGCAAGGGTGTTGTTCGCCCACCCGGACGCGCCGGATTTCCTGCGCGGCAACCTGGGGCGCAGCATCGTGTTCGACGTAGGTATCAGTCTTTGATCCAGTGCCGGGTGTCTTTGCGATCACGTACACTCGGCGCCAGGGATAGAAAGCATTATCATTCGACCTATGCGTTTGCGTGAACGCTGTGGCGTACACGCAGTCACAAACGTCTATCTGACGAGGCCCACCATGACCAGCCGCCTGAATCCCGAAGATCAGCGTCGCGTCGATGAGTATCTGAGCGCGCCCCAGCATCAAGTCGAGCGCAGGCCCTTCCGGCCGTTGCTGCTCCTGTTGTTGGTGGTGGCCGTGACCATCGGTCTGGGCCTGTTGAGCCGCCTGCTGAGTAGACTGGTGCTATGAGCTGCCTTGCGCTCGCCCGCCCCTCATGCCGGACGCGGCCGGACCTTGTGTCCACGAATTCCGTAAAACTTGTGAGATATCCCCATGACTCATCGCATCGTGATTGTCGGCGGCGGCGCCGGCGGCCTGGAACTGGCGACCCGCCTGGGTAAAAGCCTGGGCAAGCGCAAACAGGCCGAGATCACCCTGGTTGATGCCAACCTGACGCACATCTGGAAGCCCCTGCTGCACGAAGTGGCGGCCGGTTCGCTGAACTCCTCGGAAGACGAACTGAACTACGTGGCCCAGGCCAAGTGGAACCACTTCAACTTCCAGATGGGCCGCATGAGCGGCCTGGACCGTGAAAGCAAACTGATCCAGCTGGCCGCGACCCTCGACGACGAGGGCCGTGAGCTGTTGCCTGCGCGCACCATCGGCTACGACAGCCTGGTGATCGCCGTGGGCAGCAACACCAACGACTTCGGCACCCTGGGCGCGGCGCAGCACTGCCTGTTCCTCGACAGCCGCAAGCAGGCCGAGCGCTTCCACCAGCAGCTGCTCAACCATTACCTGCGTGCCCACGCGGGCGATGTGGCCAGCGAGAAGATCAGCGTGGCCATCGTCGGTGCCGGCGCCACCGGCGTGGAGCTGGCGGCCGAGCTGCACAACGCCGCCCACGAACTGGCGGCCTACGGCCTGGACAAGATCCAGCCGAAGGACATGCACATCACCCTCATTGAAGCCGGCCCACGGGTACTGCCAGCCCTGCCGGAGCGCATCAGCGTGCCGGTGCACAAGACCCTGGAAAAACTCGGCGTGACGGTGATGACCAACGCCGCGGTCAGCGAAGTGACCGAGGATGGCCTGAAGACGGCGGCCGGCGAAGTGATCCAGGCCAGCCTGAAGGTGTGGGCGGCGGGCATTCGCGCGCCGGGCTTCCTCAAGGACATCGACGGCCTGGAAACCAACCGCATCAACCAGCTGGTGGTGCGCCCGACCCTGCAGACCACCCGCGACGACAATATCTTCGCTTTCGGCGACTGCGCCGCCTGCCCGCAGCCGGGCAGCGACCGCAACGTGCCGCCACGGGCCCAGGCCGCGCACCAGCAGGCTTCGCTGCTGGCCAAGAGCCTGAAGGCGCGCCTGGAGAACAAGGCGCTGCCGACCTATGAGTACAAGGACTATGGCTCGCTGGTGTCGCTGTCGCGCTTCTCGGCGGTGGGCAACCTGATGGGTAACCTGATGGGCAGCGTGAAGCTGGAGGGCTGGCTGGCGCGGATGTTCTATGTGTCGCTGTACCGGATGCACCAGATGGCGTTGTATGGGTTCTTCCGCACGGCGATGATGATGCTGGGTAGCAAGATTGGGCGCGGGACTGAGCCGCGGCTCAAACTGCACTGAGGCTTTGAGATTTTGGGGCTGCTGCGCAGCCCTTTCGCGGCGCAAGGCCGCTCCTACAGACGATCGCGTCCCCCTGTAGGAGCGGCCTTGTGCCGCGAATGGGCCGCAAAGCGGCCCCAGCGATTCACCTGACCACGCGATACGTGCTCTGCACAAACCCACTCTCGTAACTGGTCGTCCTCATGTGCTGCAACAGCACATCCTTCGCCAACCCGCCAAACAACGGAATCCCCTGCCCCAGCAGCACGGGAATACGGGTGATGGTCATCTCGTCCACCAGCCCCTCGCGCAGGAACCCCTGAATCAGCTTGCCGCCATCCAGGTACAGGCTTTTCGCGCCCGTGGCCTGCAGGTGCTCAAGCAATGCCGGAATCGGCCCGGGGTGCAGCTCGACCTGCCCCGATACGCCCTTGGGCAAGGCCTCGAGGGTGCTGCTGACCACCACAACACGCGTATCCGGATACGGCCACTCGCCAAAGGTCATGACCTTGTCGAAGGTCCCGCGCCCCATCACCAGCGTGTCGACGCCCGCCATGAACCCGGCGTAGCCATGGTCGTCGGTGGATTGGGTGGCGCCCATCAGCCAATCGAGGCCGCCGTCTTCACGGGCGATGTAGCCATCCAGGCTGGTGGCGATGAAAACACGGGCTTTGAGGGACATGCGTGGCGCTCCTGCGGGCAAAGGCCACAGGGTAGCAAGGGTGGGAATATAAATCGCGGACAAAAGAAAAAGGGCATCTCATTCGAGATGCCCTTTTTACATGGTGGGTCGTGTAGGATTCGAACCTACGACCAATTGGTTAAAAGCCAACTGCTCTACCAACTGAGCTAACGACCCGGAAAATGGTCGGGGTGAGGGGATTCGAACTCCTGACATCCTGCTCCCAAAGCAGGCGCGCTACCGGACTGCGCTACACCCCGAGATTGGCTCCGCGACCTGGACTCGAACCAGGGACCCAATGATTAACAGTCATTTGCTCTACCGACTGAGCTATCGCGGAACTGAACTTCGGTACATCTTTACTGCTTCGAAGCCTGTGTTAGCTTCGAACTCTTTAGCTGCTTCGCTTTCGCGTTGTCGCTGCTGAGGCCGGCTATTCTACATTCTTCGTTTTGCTTGTCAACCACTTTTTTTCGTTCAACTTACTGATTTGTAAGTTGTTTTGCGATCCCCGATGTTGCTGGTGATTCGCTCAGTGCCTGACAGCGGGGCGAATATTAGGGGCACTCTGGATTTTGTGCAAGCATTTTTTTCAAAAATTTCAGCAAGTTATCTGGAAAGCCCGAAAAGGCCCGGTTTTTCTGGGCCTGTACCGGCCTCTTCGCGGGTAAACCCGCTCCCACAGGTACCGCACCACGATCAAAGCTTGTGAGATCCCTGTGGGAGCGGGCTTGCCCGCGAAGAGGCCAGCACAGGCAAACACATAAAAAAGAGCCCCGCATGTGCGGGGCTCGTCCATGGCTGCTAATGATCAGGCGAAGACGATTTCCTCGCCCTGCACCTTCGCGGTGATCGCCGCACCCGGCAGGAACTCGCCAGACAGGATCAGCTGCGCCAGCGGGTTCTCGATCCAGCGCTGGATCGCACGCTTGAGCGGCCGTGCGCCATACACCGGGTCGTAACCGACGGCGATCAGCTTGTCCAACGCGTCCGGGCTCAGGCTCAGGCTCAACTCGCGCTCGGCCAGGCGGCCACGCAGGCGGCCAAGCTGGATCTCGGTGATACCGGCGATCTGCTCGCGGCCCAGTGGCTCGAACACCACCACTTCGTCGATACGGTTGATGAACTCCGGACGGAAGTGCGAACCCACCGCGTCCATCACCGCCGCACGCTGCGCCTCGCGGTCACCGGCCAGTTCCTGGATCTGCGCCGAGCCCAGGTTGGAGGTCATCACGATCACCGTATTGCGGAAGTCCACGGTACGGCCATGGCTGTCGGTCAGGCGGCCGTCTTCCAGCACCTGCAGCAGCACGTTGAACACATCCGGGTGGGCCTTCTCGACCTCATCAAGCAGTACCACCGAGTAAGGTTTGCGACGCACGGCCTCGGTCAGGTAGCCGCCCTCTTCATAGCCCACGTAGCCTGGTGGAGCGCCGATCAGGCGAGCCACGGAGTGTTTCTCCATGAACTCGGACATGTCGATGCGCACCATGGCCTCTTCGGTGTCGAACAGGAACTCGGCCAGTGCCTTGCACAGTTCGGTCTTGCCCACCCCGGTAGGCCCGAGGAACAGGAACGAGCCGCTGGGGCGGTTCGGATCGGACAGCCCGGCGCGGGAACGGCGCACAGCGTTGGCCACGGCGGTCACCGCCTCGTCCTGGCCAATCACCCGTTCATGCAGCAGGCTTTCCATCTTCAGCAGCTTCTCGCGCTCGCCTTCGAGCATCTTGGCCACGGGAATGCCGGTCCACTTAGAGACCACTTCGGCGATTTCTTCCTCGGTCACCTTGTTGCGCAGCAGCTGGTTGTCGGTCTTGCCGTGCTGGTCGACCATCTGCAGGCTGCGCTCCAGGTCCGGGATTACCCCATACTGCAACTCGGCCATGCGGCTGAGATCGCCCTTGCGGCGGGCGGCTTCCAGCTCCTGGCGGGCCTGCTCGATCTTCTGCTGGATCTGCGCCGAGCCCTGCACCTCGGCTTTTTCCGAGGCCCAGATCTCTTCGAGGTCGGCGTACTCGCGCTCCAGGCGGTCGATTTCCTCGGTCAGTTTCTCCAGGCGCTTCTTCGCGGCTTCGTCTTCTTCTTTCTTCAGCGCCTGGGATTCCACCTTCAGCTGGATCAGGCGACGGTCGAGGCGGTCGAGCACTTCCGGCTTGGAGTCGATCTCCATGCGGATGCGGCTGGCCGCTTCGTCGATCAGGTCGATGGCCTTGTCCGGCAACTGGCGGTCGGTGATGTAGCGGTGGCTGAGCTTGGCCGCGGCGATGATCGCGCCATCGGTAATGGCCACCTTGTGGTGCACTTCATAGCGTTCTTTCAGGCCGCGCAGGATGGCGATGGTGTCTTCCTCGCTCGGCTCTTCCACCAGCACTTTCTGGAAGCGGCGCTCGAGGGCGGCATCCTTCTCGATGAACTGGCGGTATTCGTTGAGCGTGGTGGCACCGACGCAATGCAGCTCGCCACGGGCCAGGGCCGGCTTGAGCATGTTGCCGGCGTCCATGGCGCCCTCGCCCTTGCCGGCGCCGACCATGGTGTGCAGTTCGTCGATGAACAGGATGATCTGGCCTTCCTGCTTGCTCAGTTCGTTGAGCAGGCCTTTGAGGCGCTCTTCGAACTCGCCGCGGTACTTGGCGCCAGCAATCAGTGCGCCCATGTCCAGGGCCAGCAGGCGCTTGCCTTTCAGGCCATCGGGTACTTCGCCGTTGATGATGCGCTGGGCCAGGCCCTCGGCGATGGCGGTCTTGCCCACGCCGGGCTCGCCGATCAGCACCGGGTTGTTCTTGGTGCGGCGTTGCAGCACCTGGATGGTGCGGCGGATCTCGTCGTCACGGCCGATCACCGGGTCCAGCTTGCCTTCTTCGGCGCGCTTGGTCAGGTCGACTGTGTACTTGTCCAGGGCCTGGCGCGATTCCTCGGCGTTGGCGTCGTTCACCGCCGCGCCGCCGCGCAGGTTGTTGATGGCGTTCTCCAGGGCCTTCTTGCTCACGCCCTGGCCGAGCAGCAGCTTGCCGACCTTGCTGTTCTCGTCCATGGCGGCGAGCAGCACCAGTTCGCTGGAGATGAACTGGTCGCCCTTCTGCTGGGCCAGGCGGTCGGCCTGGTTGAGCAGGCGCGCCAGGTCCTGGGACATGTTCACATCGCCCGTGGGGTTCTGGATTTTCGGCAGCTGGTCGAGCTCCTTGGTCAACGCCTTGCGCAGGCTGTTGATGTCGAAGCCGACCTGCATCAGCAGCGGCTTGATCGAGCCGCCCTGCTGGTCGATCAGCGCCTGCAGCAGGTGCAGGGGCTCGATGGCCGGGTGGTCCATACCCACGGCCAGGGATTGGGAGTCGGATAACGCGAGTTGCAGCTTGCTGGTCAGTCGGTCTATTCGCATGGGGGATACCTTCCTTTAAAGGGCAGGCGGAGCGATGGACAGCACCTGTAATGAAGAACCTGCCTGAGATGACCAATAGATAAGGGTGATTCTGGAAGATTCAAGCGTAGCGGGGTTGACAGAGGTCAGCTGCCGGGGAGATGGCCGGGGGCGCTTTGCGCCCCTTTCGCGGCACAAGGCCGCTCCTACAGAGGACTCCACTCCCCCTGTAGGAGCGGCCTTGTGCCGCGAAAGGGCTGCAAAGCAGCCCCGGCGTTCTTAAGGCTGCAACCAGACCAACGAAGCAAAACGCCCACCCTGCGGGGTGCGGCGATAAGAGAAGAAGCGTGGATCGCTGACCGTGCAGAACCCGCCACCATAAACGGCGGTAACGCCACACGCCGCCAGGCGGATCCGCGCCAGCTGGTAGATATCGGCCATCAGCTTGCCAGGACGCTCGCCGTCAACAAAGGCTGCGGCGGCCTCGGGATGCACGGCGGTAAAGGCATCGCGCACTTCCATACCCACCTCGAACGCCTGCGGCCTGATGGCCGGGCCCAGCCACACCATGACCTCTTCAGGCGCCAGCGCCAGGCGGTCGAGGGTGGCCTCCAGCACGCCACCGGCCAGCCCGCGCCAGCCGGCATGGGCAGCTGCCACACGGGTACCGGCACGGTCGCAGAACAACGCGGGCAGACAATCAGCGGTCATCACGGTGCAGGCAATGCCCGGCTGGTCTGTCCAGCTGGCATCGGCTTCGGCAACCACGGCGGGATCGGCATCCGCCACCACCAGCCCGTGCACCTGCTTGAGCCAGGCGGGCTGGATGGCGAATTCTTCGCTCAGGCGACGACGGTTCTCGGCGACCGCCTGCGGGTCATCGCCCACATGGTCGCCAAGATTGAAGGATTCATAGGGCGGCAGGCTGACGCCGCCCTCGCGGGTGGTGACACAGGCGCGAACCGAGGCCGGGGCCGGCCAGTCGGGGAGGATCAGCGACTGCGCCAGGCCACTCATCCGATGAAGCTCTCGCGGTCCTGGTCGAGCAGCGACAGCAACCACTGGAAGTCATCTGGCAACTCCGACTTCCATTCCATGCGCTCACCCGTGGTCGGGTGGTCCAGCGCCAGGAAACGCGCGTGCAGGGCCTGACGCGGGAAGTGCTTGACCGCCTCGACCATGGCCACGCTGGCGGCCGGCGGGATGCGGAAGCGTGCACCGTAGGTCTGGTCGCCGACCAGCGGATAGCCGACATGCGCCATGTGCACACGGATCTGGTGGGTGCGCCCGGTTTCCAGCTTGACCCGCACATGGGTGTGCGAACGGAAGCGCTTGAGCACGCGGTAGTGGCTGACGGCCGGCTTGCCGCCCTCGGTCACCGCCATGCGCTGGCGCTCGCCGCCGTGACGGCCGATCGGCGCGTCGATCTTGCCGCCGGCGATCACCACGCCGACCACGATGCACTCGTAGATGCGGCTGACCGAACGTTTTTGCAGCTGGTCGACCAGGTTGGTCTGCGCCTGCAGGGTCTTGGCCACCACCATCAGACCGGTGGTGTCCTTGTCCAGGCGGTGCACAATGCCGGCGCGCGGCACGTTGACGATGTCCGGCACATGGTGCAGCAGGGCGTTGAGCAAGGTGCCATCGGGATGACCGGCCGCCGGGTGGACCACCAGCCCGGCGGGCTTGTTGATCACCAGGATCTGGTCGTCCTCGTAGACGATGTCCAGCTCGATGTCCTGAGCCACCCATTCGCCCTGGGCCTCCTGCTCGGCTTCGAGGGCCAGGATGGAGCCGGTGTGGACGGTGTCGCGCGGTCGCAGCACCGCGCCATCGACGGTCAGGCGGCCATCTTTGATCCACGAGGACAGGCGCGAACGCGAGTACTCGCCGAACAATTGGGCGGCGACCTGGTCGAGGCGTTGGCCGCCCAGTTCGGACGGGACCTCTGCGCTAAGTTGAATGATCTCGGACATGCTCGAATCGACGGGCGTTCAGCCTTTGGTTTCGGCTGCGCGCTTGTGGTTAAATACGGCTTCTTTTGCCCCGGGGTTTGGCCGGGGGCGCTCATCATAACAGGACGGCACCGCCCAAGACAGCGGCCGTCAAAGGGACGCAAGCCGCCATGCAAGTGAAACACCTGCTGCTGATCGCCATCCTCGGGCTCACCGCTGCCTGTTCCTCGAACAAGGAAGTCATTGACGAGAACCTCAGCGAGGCCGAGCTGTACCAGCAGGCGCAGGCCGACCTGGACAACTCCAGCTACACCAGCGCCGTGAACAAGCTCAAGGCCCTGGAATCGCGCTACCCGTTCGGCCGCTACGCCGACCAGGCCCAGCTCGAGCTGATCTACGCCAACTATAAAAACTCCGAGCCCGAGGCCGCCAAGTCCGCCGCCGAGCGCTTCATCCGCCTGCACCCGCAGCACCCGAACGTCGACTACGCCTACTACCTCAAGGGCCTGACCTCGTTCGACCAGGACCGTGGCCTGCTGGCGCGCTTCCTGCCGCTGGACATGACCAAGCGTGACCCGGGCGCCGCCCGCGACTCGTACAACGAGTTCGCCCAGCTGACCAGCCGCTTCCCCAACAGCCGCTACGCCCCGGACGCCAAGCAGCGCATGATCTACCTGCGCAACCTGCTGGCCTCCTACGAGATCCACGTGGCCAACTACTACCTGAGCCGCGAGGCCTATGTGGCCGCCGCCAACCGTGGCCGCTACGTGGTCGAGAACTTCCAGGAAACCCCGTCGGTGGGTGATGGCCTGGCGGTGATGGTCGAGTCGTACCAGCGCATGCACCTGGACGAACTGGCGGCCACCAGCCTCGAGACCCTCAAGCTCAACTACCCGAACCACCCGAGCCTGGTCGATGGCCAGTTCGTCGCCAAAGTGGATGAAAACGGCAACCGCTCGTGGCTGTCCAAGGCCACCCTGGGCCTGATCGACACCCAGGCGCCGCTGCCACCGGGCGAGACCCGCGCCAACCAGGACGTGGTCAAGCAGTTCCAGGATGCCCGCTCCGAGATTCCGCAGGAGCTGCTGCCCAAGGACGAGAACGGCGACCCGATCCTGCCGGAAGGTCCGAAGGAAGCCGAGAAGGACCGCTCGTGGTTCAGCTACATGACCTTCGGTCTGTTCGACTGATACCACGCACGCAAAGAAAGGGAGGCCCGAGGCCTCCCTTTTTTCATGCCTGCGTCCTAGACTGTCGGCTTCTTTTCTCGACAAGCTGGACACCATGGTTCGCCTACTCTTCTGGATCGCCCTGATCGCCGCCGCGTTCTGGCTGTGGCGCAAGTTCAAGACCAGTCAGCAATCACCTGCCGAGCCGCGCCTGCAGGACCCGCTGAAGATGGTGCGCTGCGCCCATTGCGGCGTGCACCTGCCCAATGACCGGGCGTTGCAGCGCGGCCAGGAGTGGTACTGCAGCCAGCAGCATCTGGAGCAGGGGCCAGGCCAGCAGCGCTGACAGCCTACGCGCCCTCTCTCTGTAGGAGCGGCCTTGTGCCGCGAAAGGGCCGCAAAGCGGCCCCAGCAATCTTTGCGTCAACGCTGAAATCCTGGGGCCGCTACGCAGCCCTTTCGCGGCACAAGGCCGCTCCTACAGTGGGTTATGCGCTCAGCCCAGACGCCCCGCAGGCGCATACGGCGCCGGATCGATGATCGGCTCGCGCCCCAGCAGCAAATCACCGAACAGCTGGCACGACGCCGGCGCCAGCACCAGCCCGTTGCGGTAATGCCCGCAGTTCAGCCATAGCCCTTCATGCCCCGGCACCGCGCCGATATACGGGATACCTTCCGGCGAGCCAGGACGCAGGCCAGCCCAATGCCCGACCACCTCGGCATCCGCCAGCGCCGGCAGCAACTCCACCGCCGAGGCCTTCAGGCTCTCCAACGCATCCCCGGTCGGGGTCTTGTCGTAGCCGGCATGCTCCAGCGTACTGCCCACCAGGATATGCCCGTCGCGACGCGGGATCGCATAGCGCCCCTTGGCCAGGACCATGCTCGGCAAGAAGTCCTCGGCGCACTTGAACAGGATCATCTGCCCCTTCACCGGCTCCACCGGCAGCGTCAGCCCGAGGGTCTGCAGCAGGTCGCCGCTCCAGGCTCCGGCACTGAGCACCACATCGTCGGCGGCGATCACTCCGTCCTCGGTCTGCACACCGGTAACGCGGCCACCTTCATGGACGAACCCGCTGATCTGGCAATGCTCGCGCAGGGTCACGTTCGGCAACGCCTGCAACGCGGCCTTCAGCGACTTCACCAGGCGCGGGTTGCGCACGTTGGCCACGCCCGCCATGTAGATGGCATGGCGGTAACCCGGGCCAAGCACCGGTACCGCGTCGTAGGCGGCCGAGATATCCACGGCGCTGAGTGGGCGATGCTCATGCGCCGCCCAGGCCAGGGCCTCGGCCTCGTCGTCCAGATCCAGCCAGTACAGCCCGGTGGTATGCACCTCGGGGTCGACCCCGGTGCTGGCGAACAGGCGCTCGCCCAGCTGTGGATAAAAATCCTGCGACCAGTGCGCCAGGGCGGTCACCGCCGGGCTGTAGCGCCACGGGTACAGCGGCGAGACGATCCCGCCACCGGCCCAGGACGACTCCCGACCCACCTCGCCCTGGTCGCACACCACCACCCGGTCGACATCCGCCGCCAGGTTGAACGCGGTCAGCAGGCCGATGACACCGCCGCCGACAATCACTACTTGCTTGCTCATGGTTCGATCCAACACCTGAAGTAATTCCACGGTGCCTGGGCACCTCATGATCTTCAGCTTCCCCAGCACGCCTGGTCGCCCGCGCCCGTGTTATCGCGCACGCCCGCCTGGTCGAGCAGGAAGTCGCCGCAACGGTCATCCGCCATGAAGGCCTCGGGCACACGGCTGGCGCGCAGGCTGAACCGGTCAGTGTCGCGCCAGGCCTGCAGGCGGTAGTAGCGTGTGCCCGCGGGCAACACGGTGGTCAGCTGCTCGTTGTCGGCATAACCGCCCACGCGGGCGCGGTGCTGCTCCAGGCGCAATGCCGCGTCCTGCAGCAGGCCGACCGCTTCGCTTCGCGCGGCGCGCCGCAGCTGGTCGCTGTAGCTGGGGTAGGCAATGGCTGCCAGCATGCCGATCAGCGCCACGACAATCAATAATTCGATCAGACCAAGGCCGCGCTGCATCTCAGCCCTCCCCCAGGCGCTGGCGCCAGCTGATCCGCTTCACCGCGCCGTCATCGTCGATGGCATAGACCGCCTCCAGCAGTTGCCGCGCGCGGGTTTGAAGGCCCACCGCCGTCACCCGGACCAGCGTCAGCCTGTCCCCGACGGGCTGGCCCGCGACACGCAGGCTGTCTCCCAGGGTTTGCAGGTAAACGAAGCCACTTTGGGTCGCCAGCCAGGGTGGAGAAGGCTGGGTATCAGGTGGACTGGGTGGCGGACAGGCCTGGCATCGGCCCGGGATGCCGCCTGCAAGCAGTTCTGCGCCCTCGATCAAGGCCGCCTCCGCCTGCTCGAAGGCCCGCGCGCCGGCCAGCTGATCGCCTGCTTGGCGTTGCTGCAAAAGCGCCTCGCGCAGGGCCAGGGTTGCCAGCAGGCCGAACAGCAGGCTCAGGACCAGCGCCAGCAACAGCACAATGCCACGCTGCCCCGTCACGACCCGGCTCCCGGGTTGCGCAAGGCCACGCTCAGCGAATGCTGCTGCTCGAGCCCATGCTGCCGGTCATGCAGGGTCAGGCGGATATCCAGGCGCTCGCCCGCGCCCGCCTCGACACGGCTGACCTCCAGTGCCCGCACCTGGTCGATGAGACTGGCATGCTGCGCATTGCTGGTGAGCATCAGGCTGCCGTTGCGCACCCGATAGGTCACCCGGCGCACCGGCAGCGCCAGCAACTCGCCGTCCCCGACGTGCTGCCCGGGCTGCACCCGCGCCCAACTGCGGCAGTCGCTGAGCACGGTCCAGTCCGGGCTGCCGAGCAACCCGGGCAACTCAGCGCCGACCAGGGTCAGGCTGTCGCCCATGATCTCAATGGGCGAGGCGAAAGCCTGGGCCGCGCCAGGATCGGCAAAGTCCTCGGCTTCAAGACGCAAGCAACCGAACATCCCCGCCTGGCGAATATCCTCGGCCATTCGCTGCAAGGCCAGGCGAGCGTCATCCTGCAGGCGCGCCGTCGCACCTTGCAGTTGCAAGGCCTGATACGCCGAGACGAATACCTGGCCGGCGGCCACCAGCAGCATCAGGCCCAGCACCAGGGCCAGCAGTGCCTCGACCAGGCCCAAACCCGCCTGCCGGCGCCTCATGGCAGCACCCTGCCCTGCACGCTCAGCGACTGCCGGCCCCCTCCCAGGCCCGGCCAATCGACGTCCAGCACCAGCACGCCCCCGGCCAGGTTCATGCGCCCTTGCGCCGCACTACCGAGCACCTGGGTCAGGCGCGACTGCCAGGCTGCTTCCTCGCCCGCCTCGAGCGCCCCGGCAGCCCTGACCCGCTCCAACATGCCCTGGGCCAATTGCAACACCTGCGCTTCCCGCCGCCCCCCTTCGACGGCCTGCAGCCCACGCAGCTGCAAGGCCGCCGATGCGAACAGCCCCAGCGTCAGCAGCGTGCCAGCCAGCAGCACCTCCAGCAGCGTCATGCCCCCTTCCCTCGCCCCCATAACCCCCTCCTGGGATCTTTCCTAGGCCGCAACCCGAACCGGCCGACTGGCGCCTTTGTTGGGCGTCCTGGAAGCTACAGAGAAGCACTTCCAGGGAGGAATGCAGCGTGGGGCAACAAGGCGTAACACTGATACAAATGATGTTCGCACTGGGCGTGCTGAGCCTTCTGACACACCAGGGTATATCGGCCTACAGCAAGTTCAGCGATGAGCTTTACCTCGGTGCCGTGGCCAGGGAGCTGGCACAGGCCCTGCGCGGCGCCCGTAATCAGGCGGCGCTAAGGCACCAGGCCGTGCTGGTCAGGCCGCTGGAGGAGAATTGGGGCAAGGGCTGGCGGGTGGTGCTGGAACAGGATGGCGAACGGTTGCAGGAACATCGCCTGGGCAGGCCGCTGAGAATTGCTACGACCTCGGACCGGGTCGTGAGGTTCAGCGCCCGGGGGGCGCCGCTGGGGGTGGGCTTCGTCGGCACCACGCTGGACATCTGCCCGCGCACCACCCTCGACAGCCGTCATCAGGTGGTGCTCAGCCCCAGTGGCCGGGTCAGCCTGCGCAGCGACGAGGGTCGCCGCTGTGCACCGGACTGACTCAGATCGAGCGGACCCGCAGCTCCTTGGGCATGGAGAAGGTGATGTTCTCCTCGCGCCCATCGAGCTCTTCGGCGCCAGTCGCGCCCCAGGCCTTGAGCTGGTCGATCACGCCACGCACCAGCACCTCGGGCGCCGAGGCCCCGGCGGTAATGCCGATGCGCTCGGCCCCGTCGAACCAACTGCGTTGCAGGTCCTCGGCGCCGTCGATCAGGTAGGCCGGGGTGCTCATGCGCTCGGCCAGCTCGCGCAGGCGGTTGGAGTTGGAGCTGTTCGGGCTGCCGACCACCAATACCACATCGCACTCGTCGGCCAGTTGCTTGACGGCGTCCTGGCGGTTCTGAGTGGCGTAGCAGATGTCGTCCTTGCGCGGGCCGCCGATGTTCGGGAAGCGTGCGCGCAGGGCGTCGATCACCCGGCTGGTGTCATCCATCGACAGGGTAGTCTGGGTGACGAAGGCCAGGTGGTCAGGGTTGCGCACCTGCAGCCTGGCGACATCGTCCTCGTCCTCGACGAGGTAGATGGCACCGCCGTTGCTGGCGTCGTACTGACCCATGGTGCCTTCGACTTCCGGGTGCCCCTCATGGCCGATGAGAATGGTCTCACGGCCGTCGCGGCTGTACTTGGCAACCTCGATATGCACCTTGGTCACCAGCGGGCAGGTGGCGTCGAACACCTTCAGGCCACGGCCGGCGGCTTCCTGGCGCACGGCCTGGGAAACGCCATGGGCGCTGAAGATGACGATGACGTCGTCCGGCACCTGGTCCAGCTCTTCGACGAAGACCGCGCCACGGTTGCGAAGGTCCTCGACCACGAACTTGTTGTGCACCACTTCGTGGCGCACATAGATCGGCGGGCCGAAGACTTCCAGGGCGCGGTTGACGATCTCGATCGCCCGGTCGACCCCCGCGCAGAAGCCGCGCGGGTTGGCGAGTTTGATTTGCATGCTCGGCTCCAGGCTCACACGGCCTTCACGTCGAGGATCTGCACCTCGAAGTTCAGGGTCTTGCCAGCCAGTGGATGGTTGAAATCGATGGTCACCTGGTTGTCGTCGAACGCCTTGACCACGCCCGGAAGCTCGGTGTTGGCGGCGTCGTTGAAGATCACCAGCAGCCCTTCGGACAGCTCCATGCCTTCGAACTGCGAGCGCGGCATCACCTGCACGTTCTGCGGGTTGTGCTGGCCGAAGGCGTTCTCCGGGGCGATGCTCAGCTTGCGCTGGTCACCGGCCTTGAAGCCGAACAGGGCGTTCTCGAAGCCCGGCAGCAGGTTGCCGTCGCCGACCTTGAACGTGGCCGGGGCCTTGTCGAAGGTGCTGTCGACGGTGTCGCCGTTTTCCAGGTGCAGCGCGAAGTGCAGGGTGACTTCGGTGTTCTGGCCAATGCGGGTCTCAGTCATGGACGGCTTCCTCGGACTTCTTGCTCTTGAACATGTCCAGCGCCAGCATCACCGCGCCCACGGTGATCGCGCTGTCGGCCAGGTTGAAGGCCGGGAAGTAGTAGCGGTTCTGCCAGTGCACCAGGATGAAGTCGACCACATGGCCCAGCACGACGCGGTCGTACAGGTTGCCCAGCGCGCCGCCCAGCACCAGGGCCAGGGCCACGGCCAGCCAGGTCTCGTTGCGCCCCAGGCGCTTGAGCCAGACCACCAGCACGGCGCTGACCACCACGGCGATCAGCGCGAACAGCCAGCGCTGCCAGCCGGAGCTGTCGGCCAGGAAGCTGAACGCCGCGCCGGTGTTGTAGGCCAGGGTCCAGCTGAAGTAGTCGGGAATGACCACGATCTGCTGGTACATGGTCAGCGCGCTGTCGAAGTACAGCTTGGTGGCCTGGTCGAGGACCAGGACCACCAGGCTCAGCCAGAGCCAGGCAAGGCGCCCGAAGCGCCCCGCGGAAGCGTTAGGCATAGTGGCGCACCTCACCGGAGCCGCTCAGGTTGTCGACGCAACGGCTGCAGATCTCCGGATGCTCCGGGTGGCTGCCGACGTCGGCGCGGAAGTGCCAGCAGCGACCGCACTTGGCGTGACCGGACTTGACGACTTTCAGCTTGAGGCCTTCAACTTCGGTTGTCACGGCGTCGGCGGGTGCCTGGACGAACGGCACGACACTGGCGGCCGAAGTGATCAGCACGAAGCGCAACTCGTCGCCCAGCTTGTTCAAGTCGGCGCTCAGGGCGTCGTCGGCGAACAGGGTGACTTCGGCCTGCAGGTTGCCACCGATAGCCTTGGCCGCGCGCTGGTTCTCCAGTTCCTTGTTGACCGCAGTCTTGGCGGCCATGATGCGTTCCCAGTACTCGCGACCCAGCTCGAAACCTTCCGGCAGTTCGCTCAGGCCTTCGTACCAGGTGTTGAGCATCACCGACTCGTTACGCTCGCCCGGCAGGTATTGCCACAGCTCGTCGGCGGTGAACGCCAGGATCGGCGCGATCCAGCGCACCAGTGCCTCGGAGATGTGGAACAGCGCGGTCTGGCAGGAGCGGCGGGCGACACTGTTGGCGCCAGTGGTGTACTGGCGGTCCTTGATGATGTCGAGGTAGAAGCCACCCAGCTCCTGCACGCAGAAGTTGTGGATCTTCGAGTAGACGTTCCAGAAACGGTACTCGCCATAGTGCTCTTCCAGCTCGCGCTGCAGCAGCAGGGTGCGGTCGACCGCCCAGCGGTCCAGGGCCAGCATGTCTTCGGCCGGCAGCAGGTCGCGGGCCGGGTCGAAGCCGGACAGGTTGGAGAGCAGGAAGCGCGCGGTGTTGCGGATGCGGCGGTAGGCGTCGGCGCTACGCTGCAGGATCTGATCGGAAACCGCCATCTCGCCGGAGTAGTCGGTGGCCGAGACCCACAGGCGCATGATGTCGGCACCCAGGGTGTCGTTGACCTTCTGCGGCTCGATGGTGTTACCCAGCGACTTGGACATCTTGCGGCCGTTCTCGTCCACGGTGAAGCCGTGGGTCAGCAGCTCGCGGTACGGCGCGTGGCCGTCGATGGCGCAACCGGTCAGCAAGGATGAGTGGAACCAGCCACGGTGCTGGTCGGAGCCTTCCAGGTACAGGTCGGCGCGCGGGCCAGTGGCGTGGCCGATGTCGTGGGAGCCGCGCAGCACGTGCCAGTGGGTGGTGCCGGAGTCGAACCACACGTCGAGGGTGTCGGTGATCTTGTCGTACTGGCCGGCTTCGTCACCGAGCAGCTCGGCGGCGTCCAGCTTGAACCAGGCCTCGATGCCTTCCTGCTCGACGCGCTTGGCAACTTCTTCCATCAGTTCGACGGTGCGCGGGTGCAGCTCGCCGGTCTGCTTGTCGAGGAAGAACGGGATCGGCACGCCCCAGTTGCGCTGACGCGAGATGCACCAGTCCGGACGGTTGGCGATCATCGAATGCAGGCGCGCCTGGCCCCAGGCCGGAACGAACTTGGTCTCTTCGATGGCCTTGAGCGCGCGCTCGCGCAGCGGCTCGCCGGTGGTCGGCTGCTTGTCCATGCCGACGAACCACTGCGCGGTGGCGCGGTAGATCAGCGGGGTCTTGTGGCGCCAGCAGTGCATGTAGCTGTGGCTGATGGTCTCGGTGTGCATCAGCGCGCCGACTTCGCTGAGCTTGTCGACGATGGCCGGGTTGGCCTTCCAGATGAACTGGCCGCCAAAGAACGGCAGCGACTCGACGTACACGCCGTTGCTCTGCACCGGAGTGAGGATGTCGTCGTTGACCATGCCGTAGCGCTTGCAGGTGACGAAGTCGTCTTCACCGTAGGCCGGCGAGGAGTGAACCACGCCGGTACCGGCGCCCAGCTCGACGTAGTCGGCCAGGTAGATCGGCGACAGACGGTCGTAGAACGGGTGGCGGAAGTTGATCAGCTCCAGGGCCGAGCCCGGAGCGGTGGCGATGACCGAACCTTCCAGGTTGTAGCGCTTGAGGCACGACTCGACCAGCTCTTCGGCCAGCACCAGCAGGCGCTCGCCGGTATCGACCAGGGCGTACTTGAAGTCCGGGTGGATGTTCAGCGCCTGGTTGGCCGGGATGGTCCACGGGGTGGTGGTCCAGATCACGATGGCGGCGGGCTTGGCCAGCGCGCCCAGGCCGAAGGCGGCGGCCAGCTTGTCGGCATCGGCCACCGGGAAGGCGACGTCAATGGTCTGGGATTTCTTGTCAGCGTACTCGACCTCGGCTTCAGCCAGGGCCGAGCCGCAATCGAAGCACCAGTTCACGGGCTTGAGGCCCTTGAACACGAAGCCTTGCTTGACCATCTCGGCCAGGGCGCGGATTTCACCGGCCTCGTTGGCGAAGTTCATGGTCTTGTAGGGGTTGTCCCAGTCGCCCAGCACGCCCAGGCGGATGAACTCGGTCTTCTGCCCTTCGATCTGCTCGGCGGCGTACTCGCGGCACAGCTCGCGGGTGCGGTCGGCGGTCAGGTGCTTGCCGTGGGTGACCTCGACCTTGTGCTCGATCGGCAGGCCGTGGCAGTCCCAGCCCGGCACGTACGGCGCGTCGAAGCCGGACAGGGTCTTGGAGCGGACAATCATGTCCTTGAGAATCTTGTTCAGCGCATGACCGATGTGGATCTTGCCGTTGGCATAGGGCGGGCCGTCGTGCAGGACGAACTTCGGACGATCCTTGCCAATCTCGCGCAACTTACCGTACAGGCCAATACTGTCCCAGCGCTGCAGGATCTGCGGTTCGCGCTGAGGCAGGCCGGCCTTCATGGGGAAGGCGGTGTCCGGAAGGTTAAGCGTGGCTTTGTAGTCGGTCATTTCAGGCTCTTCGTTAGCGGTTGAGCGTGCCAGTGGGCACGTGCGGCGGCGATGTCCGCGTCGATCGCCGACTTCAGCGCCTCCAGGGAGGCGAAACGCTGCTCTTCACGCAGCTTGTGGTGGAATTCCACCGTCAGGCGCCGGCCATACAGGTCGCCGGCGTAGTCCAGGAGATGAATCTCCAGGTGAGGACGCCCGTCACCGGCGACGGTGGGGCGCACTCCGATATTGCCGACACCCGGCCAGGCCTTGCCGTCGATCTCGATGCTGGCCAGGTAGACCCCGGACAGCGGCACGCGACGGCGCTTGAGCTGGATGTTGGCGGTGGGGGTGCCGAGCTGGCGGGCCAGCTTTTGGCCATGCAGCACGCGCCCGGTGATACGGTACGGACGCCCCAGCAGGTGCTCGGCCAGCTCGAAGTCGCCTTCGGCCAGGGCCTTGCGCACTTCGGTGCTGCTGACCCGCAGGCCGTCCTGAACCACGGTGTTGGCCGCCTCGACGCTGAAGCCGTGGCGCTTGCCGGCTTCGGAGAGGAAGACGAAGTCGCCGGCGCGGTCGCAGCCGAAACGGAAGTCGTCGCCCACTTCGAGGTGGCGCACGCCCAGGCCATCGACCAGCACCGCCTTGACGAACTGCTCGGCGCTGAGCTGGCTCAGGCGCTGGTTGAACGACAGGCACAGCACCCGGTCGATGCCCTCACCGGCCAGCAGCTCGACCTTGTCACGCAGGCGGGCCAGGCGCGCCGGGGCGCTCTGTGGGGCGAAGTACTCGCGCGGCTGCGGCTCGAAGATCACCACGCAGGTGGGCAGGCCCAGTTCCTGGCCGCGTTCGCGCAGGCGCGCGAGGATCGCCTGGTGGCCGCGGTGGACCCCGTCGAAGTTGCCAATGGTGGCGACACAGCCCCGGTGCTCGGGGCGCAGGTTGTGAAGACCTCGAACCAGCTGCATAACGCGCTTCTTGCTCATAAAGTGGCCGATTATAACCACACCCGGGCGCTGGTGACAGGCAGCAGCGCCCCCATGGGGCGTGGAATGCGAAAAACCGACGCCTGACCCCTCTGGCGCCTCAATGCAACGCCTTGCGGGCGAAATGCCGAGGGCGCAAACCACACAGGAACAGGCAGCCGAAGTAAGTCACCACGCCCGCCGCGATCAGCGCCCCGAGGCGCAGGAAGCGCGCGAGCATGTTGCCCTGCTCCCAGGCTGGCAGGTAGTGCATGCCCAGCAGCAGCACAGCCGACATCAAGGTCACCGCCAGTACCAGCTTGAGCAGGAACGGCGTCCAGCCCGGCTGCGGCTGGAACAGCTGCTGGCTGCGCAGCTTCCAGTACAGCAGGCCGGCGTTCAGGCACGCGCCCAGGCTGATGGCCAGGGCCAGCCCGGCATGGGCCAGCGGGCCGACCAGGGCCAGGTTGAACAGCTGGGTGCAGACCAGGGTGAAGACCGCGATCTTCACCGGCGTGCGGATATTCTGCTGCGCATAGAAGCCAGGTGCCAGTACCTTGACCAGGATGATCGCCAGCAGGCCCACCGAATAGGCGATCAGGGCGCGCTGGGTCATCGCGGCGTCGAAGGCGGTGAACTTGCCGTACTGGAACAGCGCCACGGTCAGCGGTTCGGCGAGAATGGCCAGGGCCAGGGTGCAGGGCAGCACCAGCAGGAAGCACAGGCGCAGGCCCCAGTCGAGGATCCGCGAATACTCCTCGCGGTCCTTGTTGGCGTAGGTCTTGGCCAGGGTCGGCAGCAGGATGGTGCCCAGGGCAACGCCCAGCACGCCGGAGGGCAGCTCCATCAGGCGATCGGCGTAGTACATCCACGACACCGAACCTGCCACCAGGAACGAGGCGAAGATGGTGTTGATGATCAGCGAGATCTGGCTTACCGACACCCCGAGGATGGCCGGCAGCATCTGCTTGAGCACGCGCCACACCCCGGTGTCGCGCAGGTTCAGGCGCGGCAGCACGAGCATGCCGATCTTCTTCAGCGTCGGCAGCTGGTACAACAGTTGCGCCAGGCCACCGGCCAGCACGCCCCAGCCCAGGGCCATGATCGGCGGGTCGAAGTACGGCGTCAGCAGCACGGCGAAGGCGATCATCGCCACGTTGAGCAGCGTGGGGGTGAACGCCGGCACGCTGAAGCGGTTCCAGGTATTGAGGATCGCGCCGACCAGCGACGATAGCGAGATCAGCAATATATAAGGAAAGGTCACCCGCAGCAGCGAGGTGGTCAGCTCGTATTTTTCCGCGTTGTCGACGAAGCCCGGCGCGGTGGCCCAGACCACCCAAGGCGCGGCGAGGATGCCGATGACCGTGACCAGCGCCAGGACCAGGGTCAGCAGGCCGCTGACATAGGCGATGAAGGTCCGGGTGGCCTCCTCGCCCTGCTGGGTCTTGTACTCGGCCAGGATCGGCACGAAGGCCTGGGAGAACGCCCCCTCGGCGAAGATCCGCCGCAGCAGGTTGGGCAGCTTGAAGGCGATGAAGAAGGCGTCGGTGGCGATGCCGGCGCCGAACACCCGCGCCAGGATGGTATCGCGCACGAAGCCGAGCACCCGGGAAATCATGGTGATTGAACTGACGGCGGCCAGGGATTTGAGCAGGTTCATCGAAAAGTTTCACGCCAGGGGCAGAGGACGCTGCCAGACAGCGTCCGAATGTGCGATACTCCCGCGCCTTCGCAGGGGAGCCAAAAATTCCCGAGTTTACAGGTCGTGCGACAGAAAGGAATATTTCCCTCCTGTTGGCTCACCACTCGGCGGAACCCTGCAAGTGGCCTTGACATCCGATCGACTCATCGGCATGATTCGCGGCCTATTTTGTTTGCTATTTACCTAAAGTCTTTCGAGGAGCTCGACGGTGGCCAACTCACCTTCCGCCAAGAAACGTGCAAAACAGGCTGAGAAGCGTCGCAGCCACAACGCCAGCCTGCGTTCCATGGTCCGCACCTACATCAAGAATGTAGTCAAAGCCATCGACGCAAAAGACGCCGAAAAAGCGCAAGCCGCTTACGTTCTGGCTGTACCTGTAATCGACCGTATGGCCGACAAGGGTATCATCCACAAGAACAAAGCTGCTCGCCACAAAGGCCGTCTGAATGGCCACATCAAGGCGCTGAAAGAAGCTGCAGCTGCCTAAGCGACGTTCTTGTCGAAAAAACCGACCCTAGGGTCGGTTTTTTTATGCCTGCAATAAAGTGTGGGTTGCTTATATAAAGAAGGCCCATGGCGTAATGCCTGTCAGTTAGCGCTTCATCGCTCTTGGTTGGGGCTGCTTTGCTGCCCTTCGCGGGTAAACCCGCTCCCACAGGATCGCGCAAACGCTGAATCGAGCGCTGTACTTGTGGGAGCAACTGTCTTGCTCAATTTCTAGAATCTGGCGCGATCCGCGTGGGGGCGGGCAAAGCCCACCAGCACCACGCCCGCCAACCAGCGAACCGCCCTGCCGCTCAGTCCACCGCTGCCTGCAGCCTGCCCGCCCGACGGTACGCCTGCCGTGCGAAACACACGAACAACCCTGCCATCAGCGCCAGCGCCATGGGCAAGCCATGGGGCGCCACGTCCATCGCCGCGCCGCTGACCAGCGGCCCGACCAGGCTGCCGACACCCCACAGCAGGCCGACACTGGCGTTGGCGGTCACCAGGTCCTGCCCCCTGAAACGCTGTCCGATCAACACCAGCGCCAGGGTGTAGATGCCCCCGGCCACCGCCCCGAGCACCACCAGCAGCGGCCACAGCAGCCAGGTCATCTGCAGCAGCCAGGGCAAGGCGATACCGATGCTCATCGCCACCAGCCCGCACACCAGGTGCAGCCCGGTGCGCTCGACCCGGTCGGCGAGCCAGCCCAGGGGCAGCTGGAAGATCATGTCGCCGGCGAACACCACGGTCACCATCAGCGCCGCCACGCCCACGGCAAAACCGTGGCTGCTGGCGTACACCGGCAGCAATGACAGCACCACCGCATCGAAGAACGAGAAAAACAGCACCGCCACGCACAGCGCCGGGGCCACGCGGAAGAAGCCGGCCAGGCCGAAACTCTTCTCGCCTTCATCACCATGCTCGACATGGTCGTTGGGCACGGTGAACAGGATGCACAGCAGCGCCAGGCCGTAGCAGACGGTGACCACGCCGGTCAGCCATGGGCTGTCGGCGCCGAGCAGCGCCAGCAGTGCCGGGCCGAGCACCTGGAAGCCGGTGAAGCTGGTGGCGTACAGGGCCATGATCTTGCCGCGGTTGTGCTCCGGACACAGCTCGTTGACCCACGATTCGCCGAGGATGATCGCGATGCCCATGCCGATGCCGAGCCCCAGGCGCAGCAGCGCCAGCCACAGCATCGAGTCGAAGGCCCATTCCAGCAGGGCGATGCTCAGGGTGCACAGGCTGAAGCTGAGCAGGTAGATGACGCGCCGGGTCAGGTGCCGGCAGCAGGTGTCGACCATAAAGGCCGAGAGCATCATGCCCGCGGCCGGGATCGCCGAGATGATGCCGATCTCCAGTGTCCCCGCCCCCGCCTCGTGCAAACGCAACGACACCAGTGGCAGGCTCGCCCCGAGGCTGAAACCGACCACCGACACGGCGAACAACAGGCCCACCAGCAAACGCATGTTCATGTACCACTCCTTGCAAGCCGGTGAGCAGGGGCTCTGGCCCTGGCCGACTGGAAAATCCGCTGAAAGATATTCGAACGCAGGCGCCCGCAGTCACGCCGCAATGGCGCGGGAGGCAGGGGCGCGGATCAGTTCAGGGCAAGGTGTGGCGAGAAGGTGAAGGCGAACAGCACGCTGCGTCGACGCTTGAGCACCGTGTCGCTCGGCCACGCGCGGCGCGCTGTCGGGGCGACAGGCTGGCGGTGCGGGCGGGTCACATCGGTACGGCGCATCACGTGAACTACGCAGGGATTGAGGAGGCGGCACTCTAGGCCATGCGGATCCAAATCGTCAATCGTCGACCTTGATGCACTTCCCTGTAGGAGCGGCCTTGTGCCGCGAAAGGGCTGCGAAGCAGCCCCAGGATTGTCGCGTTTAACCAAAGATTGCCGGGGCCGCTTCGCAGCCCTTTCCGGCCGGTCCGACGCCTCGGCAAGGCCGCTCCTACAAAGAGTGCGCATGGCCGACTTTCAACGTTTTCCAGTGGACGGCAGGAACACCGCCAGCAACCCAAACAACGGCAGGAACGAGCAAACCCCATACACATACTCGATCCCACGCAGATCAGCCACATACCCCAGCAGCGCCGCGCCGATGCCACCGAAGCCGAACATCAGCCCGAAGAAGATCCCGGCGATCATCCCGACATTGCCCGGCACCAGTTCCTGGGCATACACCACGATGGCCGAGAACGCCGACGCCAGGACGAAGCCGATCACCACGCTGAGCACGGTGGTCCAGAACAGGTCGGCATACGGCAGCGCCAGGGTGAACGGCGCCACCCCGAGGATCGAGAACCAGATCACCGCCTTGCGCCCGATACGATCACCGATCGGCCCGCCGAAGAAGGTGCCCGCCGCCACGGCGCCGAGGAACAGGAACAGGTGCAATTGGGAGCTGGCCAGCGACAGCTGGAACTTCTCGATCAGGTAGAAGGTGAAGTAGCTGGTGAAGCTGGACATATAGAAGTACTTGGAGAACACCAACAGGCCCAGCACCACCAGCGCCAGGATCACCCGCTGGCGCGAGATGCCGTGGGTGGCCTGCACCGCCTTGCGCGCCTTGGCCTGGTTGAGGTGCTCCTTGTACCAGCGGCGCAGCATCAGGGTCACGGCGAAGAAGAACAGCCCGGCCACGCCGAACCAGGCGACATGGGTCTGGCCGAAAGGAATGACGATCGCCGCCGCCAGCAGCGGGCCGAGGGCGGAGCCGGCGTTGCCGCCAACCTGGAAGCTCGACTGCGCCAGGCCGAAGCGCCCACCGGAAGCCAGCCGGGCGATGCGCGAGGTCTCGGGGTGGAAGGTCGACGAGCCGATGCCCACCAGCGCCGAGGCCAGCAGGATCATCGGGAAGCTGCCGACGAAAGCCAGCATCACGATGCCCACCAGGGTGCACACCGTGCCCAGCGGCAGCAGGTTCGGCGTGGGCCGCTTGTCGGTGAAAAAGCCCACCCACGGCTGCAGCAGCGAGGCGGTGATCTGGAAGGTCAGGGTGATCAGGCCGATCTGGGCGAAGCTCAGGTTGTAGTTGGCCTTGAGCATCGGGTAGATCGCCGGCAGCACCGACTGGATCAGGTCGTTGATCAGGTGCGCCAGGGCACAGAAACCGATGATGCGCATCACCAGCGGCGAGGCCTGGTTTGCCGGGCTGCTGGCGCTTGAAGTCGTGGTACTGCTGATGGCCATGGGCTGGATGTCCGTCCGCGGATTGGGATCCGATTATCGTGAAACAAATAGATACGAAGCTACCTTTTTATTTTGCCGGGCCTTCCATCCGACACGTACTTGTAAATAATTATCAATATAATTAGCATCCTTCTCCTCTTCCCTGTAAACGCTGGGCAAAACCGCCCTCCTCCTGCGAGCAGACCGATCCCATGAGCCCGATGCCCGCCTTGCAGCCCACGCCCGACCCCGAGCAGGAAGCCCTGGAGTGGTTCTCGCGCCTCCGCCAACCCGGCTGCGACGAGGCCCTGCGCCAGGCATTCGCCAGCTGGTGCCAGGACCCGCTCAATGCAAGGGCCTATGCCCAGCTCGAAGCCTACTGGCAGCAATTGCAGGTGCCGGCGGCACGCCCGCGACCACGCATCGCCAAGGTTCGTCGCAGCCGGGCCGGGCTGTGCCTGGGGCTGCTGTTCCTGCTGCTGGTGGGCGCCCTGGCCTGGCTCTACTGGCCCGTGATGCAGCGCCTGGGCAGCGAACTGCATACCAACAGCGGCGAGCGCCGCAGCGTGCGCCTGGCCGATGGCTCGACCCTGCACCTGGACAGCGCCAGCGCGATGAATGTCGACCTGCGTGGGCGCACCCGCCAGCTGCAGCTGGTGCAGGGCCAGGTCTACCTGGAGGTGATGCTCGATGGCCGGGCCATGGAGGTGCAGGTCGATGACACCCGGATCCAGGTGTTCGGCACCCGCCTGCAGATCGCCCGCCATGCCGACCACGACGAACTGGTGGTGTTCGGCGGCAAGGCTGCGGTGTTGCAGGGTGGCGACCAACGCCTGGTCAATGCCGGCGAACGGGTGACGTTCAGCGAAAGCCGCATCAACTCGGTCGAGAAGATCGATGCCAAATTGGCCGATGCCTGGCGCAACGGCCAATTGAAGGCCAGGAACCTGCCGTTGAGCGAGGTGCTGGAGCGCCTGGCCGATTACCGTGGCCAGCGCGTCTGGCTGCTGAACGAGCAGGCCGCCTACCAGCGGGTCAGCGGTGATTTCGACCTCGACCACCCGGCGCAGAGCCTCGAGCGCCTGGCCGCCGACCAGCACCTGCGCCTGCACAACCTGCTCGGCCACTGGTTGATCGTGCGCTGATGCGCCCTTCCCGGCTAAGTTTTTGAAAGGTTGGCAATTTTTTTTAAAAACGTTGTTGACAGGATCGCGATTCGAGCTAATAATGCGCGCCAAGTTGGCTACATAGCTCAGTTGGTTAGAGCATAGCATTCATAATGCTGGGGTCCGGGGTTCAAGTCCCTGTGTAGCCACCACCTTTTAAAAGGGCTTATCGAAAGATAAGCCCTTTTTCATTGCCTGCGAAAAAGCTACTTCACGCCTGCCACCACCACGGCCAGCCCCAGGCTGATCAACGCCACGCCGATGACCCGGTCGACCACCACCTGCCGCTCGATCATCGCCCGACGCAGCAAGTGGTTGGAAAAGAACACCGCCACCAGGCTGAACCACACCCAATGGGCGAACGACATGAACGCGCCATAGGCGAAGTCCAGCGCCAGCGGGCTGCCGGGCTGCACCACCTGGGTGTAGGCACTGACCACGAAGAGCATGGTCTTGGGGTTGAGCGCGTTGGTCAGAAAGCCCGTACGCAAGGCGCTCGCCACATTTGTCTCGCTGTGCGCCAGGCCGTCGAGGCTTATACGCGTGGTATTGGTCAGCGACTTGTAGCCCAGGTACACCAGGTAGCCCGCCCCCACCACCTTCATGGCCAGGAACAGGGTCGGGCTCTGGCTGATGATCACGGCGATGCCGAGCACGGTGTACAGCACATGCACCTGCACGCCCAGCGCGATGCCCACCGCTGCCGCGAGACCGGCCTTGCGGCCCTGTGCATAACTGCTGCGGGTGACCATGGCGAAGTCGGCGCCGGGGCTGATGACGGCCAGGAGGGTGAAGAGGGCGACGGCGATGAGTTCGTTCACGAACAGGTATCCTCGATAGGCGATGAAAATTCACTTGTGCCGTGATTATCGAGGCAGCATCAATTGCTAAAAATCGATTTATAGTGAGGCAAATACGCTAGTTAATTTCACAGATATTCTGAGGCTGTACTGGCCTCTTCGCGGGTAAACCCGCTCCCACAGGCTCGGCATGAAGGTCAAGATCGGTGATAAACCTGTGGGAGCGGGTTTACCCGCGAAATGGCCGGCAAGGACAACAACGTCATGAAACTGCCCCCCCTCACCGCCTTTCGCTACTTCGACATCGCCGCCCGCACCGAAAGCTTCGTGCGCGCTGCCGAGCACCTGCACGTCACCCACGGCGCCGTCAGCCGCCAGGTGCGCCTGCTCGAGGAAAGCCTCGGCGTGGAACTGTTCGAACGGCGCAACCGAGCAATCTTCCTCACCCGCGCCGGACGCGACCTGCAGGCCACCACCCAGGCGATCTTCGAGCAACTGGAGGGCGCCGTGCAGCGTCTGCACCAGCAAGCCCACGACAACGTGCTGGTGGTGTCCTGCGAGCCAACCATCGCCATGCGCTGGCTGATTCCGCGCCTGCCGCGCTTCCATGCCCGGCACCCCGACCTGCAACTGCACCTGGTGGCGGCCGGCGGGCCGGTGGATTTCGCCCGCGGCGGCATCGACCTGGCCCTGCGCCGCGATGACTTCCACTGGGACCGCCAGCTGCACAGCCTGAAGATCTGCGATGAATGGATCGGCCCGGTCGCCACGCCGGATCTCAAAAACCAGCGCCTGCTGCACAGCGCCACCCGCCCCGACGCCTGGGCCAACTGGCTGCGCCTGAGTGGCCAGGACTTCCGGCAAACGGCGCGCAGCGACTTCGAGCACTTCTACCTGTCGATCCAGGCCGCCAGCGCGGGCATGGGAATGGCCATCGCCTCGGCGCTGATGGTGCGTGACGAACTGGACAACGGTCAGCTACAGGCGCCGTACGGCTTCCTGCGCGATGGCTCCGGCTACCACCTGCTCAGCCCGCAGCCACTGGATGACGGCAGCAAGCGCCAGTGTTTCGCGCAGTGGGTCGGCGACGAGTGCCGGGCCTGCCTGGCTCACCTGGGCTTGCTGCAGAACGACGAACCGGCCCTGCCGTCACCGCCCCAGGTGCGATAGCCGGCCGTGTCGATATGGATGCGCCCCGAAGGGTAACGGCCCAGCCCCATGTTCCAGGCCTGGCCGTGCTGCTGCCAGAAGCGGCACAGCGGGCTCGGGTCGACCCCGCGTGGCAGCAGCAGGTCGACGGCGAAGGCGCGCATGTGCGCACTGCTCGGCGCGCCGCCGGCACAGGCATTGAGCCGGGGATCGCGGTAGGCCGACACCACTTCGAACTGACGCAGGATGCCCTGCCGGTCGAGGGTCTGGATCAAGGCCAGCGTCGAGCGCACCGCCGGCCAATGGCTCGCTGGCGCCACCGCGAAGGGCGAGGCCTTGCACTGGCGCCAGTCCGAGGCCGAGCGCAGCAACTGATGGATCGGCACCACGCCATACAGCCGGGCGTCCACCAGCATTTCACGAAACCTGCGGCTCTCGTGATCCCCGGCCCATTGGGCGAACATCCACACATCACGCTCATCGGCCTGGACTGCACCGAGCCCGATCAACGCGCTAGCCAATAGCCATGTCCTGGCGCTTTTCATTCCCCCACCTCTTCGTCCACCATGGGCGCGCCCGCCGTCCTGGCGGCCACTGACAAGGAGTTAAGCATGCACAAGATTGCTGTATCGGGCCTGGCCGCCCTCGCCTTCAGCGGCCTGGCCATGGCCGACGCGCAGATCGACCTGGGCGACGCCCAACGGGTCACCCGGTTGTTCGCCTACCCCAACAACTGCAACGTGATCTGCTACCGCGACTGGACACTCGAGAAGACTGTCGAGCACTACCTCACCCAGAGCGTGCAGCGCGATGGCTACGCCAACGCCAAGGTCACGGTGAACCGCGACAACGACAAGTTGCACGCCAGCATCACCGGCGTGCCGGCCAGCTATACCGAACCCTTGCGCAAGCTGCTCGACAGCGGCGAACTGGCCTACCAGGGCGCCACCCGCCTCAACCAGAAAGGCGGCTGGGACTACAGCTGGTACCTGTTCCTGCCCCTGGGAATGGCCCTGGAGAACCGCCGCAGCGTCGAGCTGCTGCACTTCCCGCCGGACTACTCGCTGACCCGCTATCAAGACTACCTGAAGTCCAACACCACCGACCGCTGGGCAGAGCTTCTGACCTTCAACGGCGTCGAGGCCACCCAGACCCCGGCCTACCAGACCATCGTCGATATCGCCCCGATCGCCGCGCCGGCCAGCGCGGGCAAGGACCTGGAAGGGGTGTACAGCTACTTCAACGATTACCAGGTGCGGATGGTCAAGGAAGTGGCCCTCACCCACGACGGCAAGACCGCCTTGCCGATGGTCGCCTTCGGCGCGCCGGTGCGGGCGTGGATCCAGCAGCAGTACGGGCCGAAGGTCAACGTGCTGGGGCTGGTCAGCATCGCGCCGGAGCCGGACAGCGCCAAGGTGCCCGTGCTCGGCGCCAACCATCCGAGCGCGATCTGGTACGCCGCCGACCCGAAAAGCTACGACGGCGACCAGGACAAGGCCGACGCCGCGGGCCTGAAGATGATGGGCCAGGACCTCTCCGCCGCCTGCTGGCAGGCCGGCATGGGCCGCAACCCGCAGGCCGATGCCAAGCTCACCCTGCAGGCCTGCACCAGCAAGTGGCAGGTGACCCAGAAGAAGCAGACCTGCGAGCTGTTCTACCGCACCATCCGCGACATGACGCCGGAACAGGCGGCGGCCAAGTGCAATACCGGGGCGGTGACGCGTAGCCTGCGCGATCTGCGCAAGCCCTTGGAGACCAACGAGACCGACCGGGCGCTTTGAGCCGCCCAGTCGATCGCTCCAGGTAGCCTGGGCCAAAGGGGCGACTGCGCCCCTTTGGCGTCAAACGCGATTAGAAGCGTTCGTCGCGCAACGCCGGCAGGGTGATGTCACGCACGTAGCTGGAAGATGACAGGCTCAGCATCATCCGGCACACCTGCACCACATCGTGCACAGGGATCAGCGCGCCCTCCCCGCGTCGCTCGGCCTGGGCCAGCGGCACATCCAGGCCGTCCTCGGTGTTCAGGTAGCCGAGGTTCAGGCAACTCACGCCCAGGCCCTGGTCGCGGAAGCCTTCGCGCAGCGCCTCGGCAATGCCGCGCAGGCCGAACTTGCTGGCGCCAAAAGTCACCTCTGGCCGCCCGCTACCAGGCAGGCCCGAGGTCGAACCGGTAAGAATGATCCGTGGCCGGGGGCTTTGCAGCAGTACCGGCAGCAGGCGCTTGATCAACAGCAGCGGCGCGGTGATGTTGGTGTCGACCATGCGCTCGATCTGCGCCTCGTCGTCGTCGAGGAAGCTGTAGCCCTCGTCAAAGGCCCCCGCCTCCCAGATCCCGACGTTGTAGACCAGCACATCCAGCCCGTCCCCGGACACCGCCTCGTGGATGATCGCGGCGGCCTGGCGCGGCTGGCCGAGGTCGGCCTCGATCCAGCGTACCGCGCCCGGCAACGCCGCCGGCCGGGTGCGCGATACACCGACCAGCGTATCGCCTACGCCACCCAGGCCCTGTACCAGCGCCCGTCCCAATCCCTTGCTCGCACCGACCACTAGAATTCGCATCGAATCACTCCCTATGGACTGCGCCAGATAGTACCCTGCCCAACCCAGCAAATCAGTCGGAAATGCCAGGACACCGTGGACAGAGATCAACTCGAACGCAACCAGATCCCCTTCTATTTTGTCGCCGTGGCGCTGGCCGCCGCCCTCGGCCTGCTGGCACCGGGCGCCGCCGCCCCACTGGCGGCGCTGGTGACCCCGGCCATCGCCGTGCTGATGTACGCGATGTTCCTGCAGATCCCTTTCCTCGACCTGCGCGCGGGCCTGGGCAAGCGGCGTTTCATGGGCGCGCTGCTGCTGGCCAACTTCGTGCTGGTGCCGCTGTTGGTGTGGGCCGGCACTCGTGGCCTGGTCGAACACCCCGCCGTGCTGGTCGGCGCCTTGCTGGTGCTGCTGACGCCCTGCATCGACTACGTGGTGGTGTTCACCCATATCGGAAAAGGCGACTCGCGCCTGACCCTTGCCGCCACGCCGGTGCTGCTGCTGGTGCAACTGGCGCTGCTGCCCTTGTACCTGGCGCTGATGCTCGAAGGCGCCGGTAGCGTGGAAATCTCGCTGGTGCCCTTTATCGAGGCGTTCGTGCTGTTGATCGTTCTGCCGCTGTTGCTGGCTGTCGCCAGCAGCGCCGGGGCGCGGCGCTCGACCCTGGTCGCGAAGTGGAACGACGCCTGGGCCTGGCTGCCGGTGCCGGCCATGGCATTGGTACTGGTGGTGGTGATCGCTTCGCAGATCGGCGTGGTGGCCACCCGTCTCGACGACCTGCTGCCGGTGCTGCCGGTGTATGTCGGCTTCGCCCTGCTGGCACCGCTGCTCGGATTGCTCGCGGCGCGGCTGTTGCGGTTATCCACAGGCGAGGCCCGGGCGGTGACTTTCAGTGCCGCCACGCGCAATTCGCTGGTGGTGCTGCCGTTGGCGCTGGCGTTGCCGGAGCCGATCCGGGCGCTGGCGGCGGCGGCGGTGATTACCCAGACCTTGGTGGAGCTGGTCAGCGAGTTGATCTACATCCGCGCCGTACCGGCGTTGATTCGCCGTTAGGCCAGTTGCAAGCGCCACTGGCCGCAATGGCTGAAGCGCACCTCGGCCAGGGGCGGCACATCGATCCGCTGGAAGGACGCCAGGGGCGCAGCCAACGCATGCAGCATCGCCGCGCGGATGACAAAGGGATGGGTGATGGCGAGCCACTGGCCAGGCAACAGGGCGCTGTCCATCCAGATGGCGACGCGCTCGCACAAGGCGGCGATCGACTCACCGCCATGCGGCGTGGCATGCGGGTCGGACAGCCAGGCCTGGAGGGCGTCTTCGTCCAGCTGCTTGAGAGGCAGGCCCTTCCACTTGCCCAGGTCGCAGTCGCGCAGCCCCTCATCGACAGTCGCGTTCAGGCCCTCGGCCGTCTGCCGGGCACGCAGCTCCGGCGCGGTGAGGCAACGGGCAGTTGTCGATAGCGGTGCCGGAGGATCACGCAGCGGCTCGTCATCGAACGCGAAGCGGCCAACCCGCTGCGCCTCGGTGCGGGCGTGGCAGACCAGGGTGAGGTGAATGGGTTTCATGGCTGGCGCGCGCCCTCCCGCACAGCCGGGCCACCCAGACGGGCGGCCCGGCATGCATCACTTGCCGATCTGGATCTTCGGTGCCCACTCCAGCCAGGCATCCTCGGGCTTGTCGAACAAGGCGAAGGTCTGCTGCGGTCGCGCCGGGTTGCCCATCTGCTCGCCATCCGGCGTGGCGAAGGCGATCCCACCCTCGATCAGGGTCTCCACCGACTCGGTGCGCACCGTGGCGCCCTTGAACAGGCCCCAGTCGAAGCCGAAGCCGCTGCTGTTCCAGAAGCGGCTGCCGCCGCGCACCAACCCGGCGTAACGCGGCTCGATCAGGATGTGGATAAGTACCCGGTCGGCGGTCTGGCCCAGCTCGAAGCCGGTGACCCTGCCGACCGTGACCTCGCGGTAGGTCACCGGCACGCCCGGCTTGATCGAGCCACGGCGCGCCGCGCTCAGGGTCAGTGGCAGGCCGACCTCCTCGCCTTTCACTTCCGGCGCATCGCTCAGGGCGATGAAGTCACGCTGCGACCCCTTGTCCTTGAGCGCCGGCAGCACCTCCAGGTACTGGCCGCCGATCAGCGTGTCGAGGTTCTGGGTACGCACCAGGCCCAAGGCCGGCTTGACCACCCAGAACTGGGTACCGGCACGGGCGATGCGCTCGGCCGCCTGGGTGATTCGTGCACGGAGCAGCACGGCCTGCAGGTCGGCGGTCAGGTCGACACTCTCGACACTGCCCACATCCAGCCCACGGAAGCGGATCGGCGTGCCCGGCTTCAGGCCCTCGGCGCGCTCCACGCGGATGGTGACCAGGGTACCGGCACGGTTGGCCGCATCCTGGCTTTCATGCAGGCGGAAACGCGGAATGCGGCGCTTGAGCGGCACATCCGGTTTCGGCGTATCGAAGGCGATGCCACCGGCCATCAGCGTCTGCAACGACTCGCTCTTGACCTGGATCCCCGAGAGGCCGCCGGTCAGGGTGATGCCACTGGCATTCCAGAAGCGCGAGGAGCCGTTGACCAGGTTCTCGTATTCCTTCTCGATGTGCACCCCGATCAGGATGCGCTTGCTGTTGCGGGCGAACTGGTAGCTCTGCACGCTACCCACGCGCACCTGGCGATACATCACCGGGCTGCCCACTTCCAGCGAGCCCAGGGTATCGGCGAACAGCACCATGTGCCGGCCCGGCGCCTTCAGGTCCAGCGGCGGCGCCTTGGGTCGCGCCTCGAACTCGCGCAGCGGCTTGGCACCCGGCTCACCCGGGCGTACGGCAATGTAGTTGCCCTTCACCAACGCCTCGAGGCCGGTAATGCCGGCAAGCGAAATGGACGGCTTGACCACCCAGAACTGGGTGCCTTCGACCAGGTAGTCCTCGGCCAACGGATCGAGGGTCAGCTCGGCCATGGCAGTGGAGAGGTCGCCTTCGACTTTCAGTTCCTTCAGCGTTCCCACCTGGATACCTTTGTACAGCACCGGCGTGCGGCCCTTCTGCAGCCCCTCGAAGTCACTGAGCTTGACCTTGACCCGGATGCCGGCCTGGGCGGCGTCGAAGTCTTCGTACAGGCGGAAGGGCAGGCTCGGATCGGTGGGCGGGCTGTCCTTGCGGTTTTCCGGCGTGGCGAAGGCGATACCGCCGGCGACGATGCTCGACAGCGACTCGGTACGCACCTTGACCCCGGACAGGTCGGCGTCGATGCTGACCCCGCTGGCGTTCCAGAACCGCGTGTGCTTGCGCACCAGGCTGGCGTAAGCCGGGGCGATGAACACCTTGATCTCCACCGTGCCCTGGTCTTCGGACAAGCGATAGCTCTTCACCCGGCCCACCTGAATCTGCTTGTAGAACACCGGGCTGTCACGATTGAGCGAGCCCAGGCGCTCGGCCTTGAGGACAAGATGCAAACCCGGCTCGCTATCGGACAGCGGCGGGGCCTCCTTGAGCGCGGTGAAACGCTTGGTCTGCTCGCCCTCCCCCGGATCGACGGCGATGTAGTTACCCGACACCAGCGTCTCCAGTCCCGTAATGCCCGCCAGGCTGACGCTTGGCTTCACCAGCCAGAATCGCGTGCCCTTGGTCAGGTGCGGCCCTGCCTCCTTGCGCATCTCGATGGTGGCGACCACCCCGCGGTTTTCCCCCTTGTCATCCAGCACCAGGGCGACGACCTTGCCCACCGACATGCCCTTGTAGATGACCTCGGTCTTGTTGGCGACGATGCCCTCGCCACTCTCGAAGCGCACCTGGATCTCGATACCGGCATCGCTGTAGGCCTTCCAGGCCAGCCAGCCGCCAATCGCCAAGGCAATCAACGGCAGGATCCAGATAGCCGACCAGTTCGAAGCGGGGCGGGTTTTAGCCGTAGGCAAATCACTCATGGTCGTCATCCGACTCCGTGTTGTCCCAGATCAGTCGGGGATCGAAAGTTAAAGCGGCGAGCATTGTCAGGATCACCACGGTGGCGAAGGCGACGGCGCCCAGATTGGCTTCGACACTGGCGATGCGGCCGAAATTCACCACCGCCACCAGGATGGCGATGACGAAGATGTCCAGCATCGACCAGCGGCCGATGAATTCGATGAAGCGGTACATCAGGATGCGCTGGCGCGCCGAGAGCGGCTGGTGGCGCTGCACCGAGTACAGCAGCAGGGCGATGCCGACCAGCTTGAAGGTCGGCACCAGGATGCTGGCGATGAACACCACCGCGGCGATCGGCAGCATGCCATGCTTCATCAAGGTGATGACGCCGGACATGATGGTGTCCGGACTGCCCTGGCCGAGCGCGCTGACAGTCATGATCGGCAGCACGTTGGCCGGGATGTAGAGCACCATCGCCGTGATCAGCAGCGCCCAGGTGCGCACGATGCTGTTCGGGCGCCGGGCATGCACCACCGCGCCGCAGCGGGTGCAGGTCTGCGAGGTGCTGTCCGGCTCCTGGCGATTGAGCTCGTGACATTCGTTGCAGACCAGGATGCCTGCATCAATCGCCCGCATGGACATCCTCCCCCGACAAGGCCACCCAGATCTGGTGCGGCGACATGACCACCTCGAGCCATACCTGCACCAGCAACAGGCTGATGAAGCAGAACAGGCCCAGGCCGATACTCAGTTCGGCCAGGTCGACCAGCTTGACGATGGCCACCAGCACGCCCATGAAGTAGACCTCGAGCATGCCCCACTCACGCAGGTGGTGATAGATACGATAGATCAGCAGGCCGTAGCTGCGGCCGATATCCAGGCGGATGCTCAGCAGCACCATCAGCTGGCAGAGCAGCTTGAGCAAGGGAATGGCCATGCTGCACAGGAACACCACCACGGCGATGCCGCGCATCTCTGAGTTGTACAGGCCAAGCACACCGCTCCAGACGGTGTCGTCGGAGGTCTGGCCGAGCAGGTGCAACTGCATGATCGGCAGGAAGTTGGCCGGCACGTACAGCAGCAACGCGGTCAGGACCAGGGCCAGGCTGCGGTTGATCAGGTTGTGGCGATGGGCATACAGCTCGTAGCCGCAGCGCGGGCACTGGGCCTTCTCGTCATTTTGCAGCGTGGTCTTGCGCATCAGCAGGTCGCACTCGTGGCAGGCCACGAGTTCGTCCAGCGGCATCTGCGCGAGCGCTTCGGGATCGACAGGGTTGGGCATAAAGGCATTCTGAATGGATGCGTCGGCTCTATTCTAGTGTTCCGACTCGAATTGTGGGAGATGGCCATTATGAGGAACTGTATCGGTAGCCGGGTCACATTTTCCGCAAGCGAATCGCCCTCCCTGTAGGAGCGGCCTTGTGCCGCGAAAGGGCTGCGTAGCGGCCCCGGGGTTTGTGCATCACGCTGATATCGCCGGGGCCGCGTTGCGACCCTTTCGCGGCGCAAGGCCGCTCCTACAGGGGGAGACTGTGTTTATTTTGCAACGCAGAAAAGACAAAACCCCTACCTGCTCGCGCAGATAGGGGTTTTGCGAAATGAATCTTGACGATGACCTACTCTCACATGGGGAAACCCCACACTACCATCGGCG
>NZ_JAJSRC010000037.1:0-51134 GCF_021283245.1 Pseudomonas sp. NMI760_13
CCAGTAGCCATGGAGGAAAAGCTCAAGGCAGCGGCATAAACCTTAACCGGTGTCCAAAATTACTTGACCAGTTCAAGCCCGCTCCCACAAAGATGTCGTGGGAGCGGGCTTGACCCGCGATCAGGCCCGCCGCCATAAACACAATCAATTGGCTCAGGTAGCGCTACAGGCCTAAAGTGCGCGCGCCATCCACCCAGACCGGGAACCCACCATGAGCAAGAAACCGAAAAAGCACGGCCCCAACAAGGCCAAGTCCATCGTCGCCCAACCGCTGTTCCGCTGCCGCCAGGAACGACCGGAAAAAGGCAAAGGCAGCTACCGCCGCGAAGCCTTCCAATCGAGAGATTGGGAGGCTTCCTGCTTTATGGCGGCATGAAAGGCATGAAATGCGCAGGCATGGTATGGTCGGCACCTGACCTGCAATTCTGGATCTGTGCATGCCCTCTCGTCTCACTCTCCGCTGGCAACCCCGCCAGCTGATCGCGGCCACAAGCTTCATCCTGCTCGTCGCCTGCGCCGAGAAACCCACCGCCGCCGACGCCCTGCCGCTGGCGCCCGCCCAGCCCGCCCCCGTCGCCACCCAGCCCGGCACCGCGCCCGAGGCCAACGGTGAAATCCAGCCCCTGCAGACCTTCGCCCAATGGCAGGCCGGCTTCCGCCAACAAGCCCTGCAAGCCGGTATCAGTGCCAGCCTGTTCGACCGCGCCTTCCTCGGCGTCACCCCGGACATGGACGTGATCAAGGCCGACCGTAGCCAACCCGAGTTCACCCGCCCGGTGTGGGAGTACCTGGACGGCGCCCTGTCGCCGCTACGCGTGCGCAACGGCAAGAAACTGCTCGAGCAGAACGCCGATCTGCTGACCCGCATCGAACAACGCTACGGTGTCGATCGCCAGGTTCTGGTCTCGGTATGGGGCATGGAAAGCAACTTCGGCCAGTTCCAGGGCAGCAAGTCGGTGATCCGCTCACTGGCCACCCTGGCCTATGAGGGCCGGCGTCCGCAGTTCGCCCAGGACCAGCTGATCGCCGCCCTGCAGATCCTGCAGAACGGCGATATCCAGCCCGATGCGATGCGTGGCTCCTGGGCTGGCGCCATGGGCCAGACCCAGTTCATCCCGACCACCTACCTGACCCACGCCGTGGACTTCGACGGTGACGGCCGTCGCGACATCTGGAACAGCACCGCCGACGCCCTGGCCTCCACCGCGCACTACCTGCAGGCGTCCGGCTGGAAACGTGGCCAACCCTGGGGCTTCGAGGTGCAGGTGCCCGCCGGCTTCGACTACTGGCTGGCCGATGGCAGCCAGCGCAAGAGCGTCAACGAGTGGCTGCAGCTGGGCGTGAAACTGCCGGCCGGCACCACCCTGCCAACCGGCAGCGACCAGCTGCCCGCCGCCCTGTTGCTGCCCGCAGGTGCCAAGGGGCCAGCATTCCTGGTACTGGACAACTTCCGCGCCATCCTCAAGTACAACAATTCGTCGTCCTACGCGCTGGCGGTGAGCCTGCTGGGGGATCGTTTCTCCGGATGGGGGTTCATTGCCGGCAGCTGGCCGAAAGAGGACCTGCCGCTGAGCCGCAGCGAGCGAATCGAGTTGCAGACCTTGCTCAATGCCAACGGGCATGAAGCAGGCAATCCGGATGGGATCATCGGCGCCAATACCCGCAAGGCAATCCGCAATGCGCAGCAGGCCCAGGGTTGGCCGGCGGATGGTTATCCGACCCACAAGCTGCTTGATAGCCTGCGCCGCTAGAGAGCGCAGGGGGGCGCTTTGCGCCCCTTTCGCGGCACAAGGCCGCTCCTACAGGCGATTGCAATCCCCTGTAGGAGCGGCCTTGTGCCGCGAAAGGGCTGCAAAGCAGCCCCGGCGATCTCAACCCCTGAACAGATCCTGCAACAGCACCAGACTCTGCTCTTCAGCATCCAGTCGCACACTTGCCCCCATCGGCAAGCACACATTCGGATCACAGTGCCCACTGCGCCACCCGGCCAGCACCGGCACCCCGAGCGGGCCGAAGATGTCCAGCAGCAGCGGCGTCATCGCCGCCACCGTGATCCCGGCAAAGTCCCCCACCAGCACCCCTCGCACCTCTTCCAGCTTGCCGGCCAGGCGCAGTTGGGTCAGCAGTCGGTCGACACGGTAGAGCGGCTCGTTGACGTCCTCGATGAACAGGATGCTGTCCCGGGTGTCGACTTCCGCCAGCGTCCCCAGCGTGGAGCCGAGCAGCGACAGGTTGCCGCCAACCAGACGCCCGCTGGCAATCCCGGGCACCACGCTGGTGAGCGGGAACTCGACAGGGTGGTCAATCACATCACCCGCCCCCAACCGCCCCCGTAGCTGTCCGAACAGTGAGCTGACGGTGGGCTCGAGCTTGCCCCCCAGCAGGTCGGCATTGAGCATTGCACCATGGAAGGCCAGCATCCCGGCATGTCGGTTGAGCGCCGAATGCAGGGCGGTGATGTCGCTGTAACCCACCAGCGGCTTGGGATGGCGTCGGATCAGTTCGAAGTCGATGCGGTCCAGCAGGCGCATGCTGCCGTAACCGCCGCGCATGCACAGGATGGCGTCGATGTCCGGGGCGCTGAATGCATCGTGCAGGTCACGCAGGCGTTGCTCGTCGCTGCCGGCAAGGTAACCGTCCGCCTGCAGCACCCCAGGGTAGATGCGGCACTGCTGGCCACGGCTTTCGAACCACTGACGGGCCTTGTCGGTGTCCAGCCGCGCCGGCCCGGCCGGGGCGACGATGGCGAAACGGGCGTTGTCAGGCAAGGCCTTGGGCAACAGGTATTCAGCAGTTTCCAGGCAATTCATCGCGCCACTCCTTGCAGCTTGTCGCTTGAAACAGATCGCTCAAAAACAAAAATGCCGATGCCGCCTTCCGGCGCGCATCGGCATGTCCCGCTCAAGCCCGGTTCAGAGCTTGATCTTGGCTTCGTGGGCCTGCTGGTCGGCGTGGTACGACGAGCGCACCAGCGGGCCGGAGGCGACGTTCTTGAAGCCCATCTTGTAACCTTCCTCGGCGAACCAGGCGAAGGTGTCCGGGTGCACGAAGCGCTGTACCGGCAGGTGGTTGCGCGACGGCTGCAGGTACTGGCCGAGGGTCAGCATGTCGATGTCATGCTCGCGCATGCGGTGCATGACCTCGATCACCTCGTCGTCGGTCTCGCCCAGGCCCAGCATCAGGCCGGACTTGGTCGGCACATGCGGGACCATCTGCTTGAACTTCTGCAGCAGGTCCAGCGACCAGTCGTAGTCCGAGCCCGGACGCGCGGCCTTGTACAGGCGCGGCACGGTCTCGAGGTTGTGGTTGAACACGTCCGGCGGCGTCTGTGCGGTGATTTCCAGCGCCACGTCCATGCGCCCGCGGTAGTCCGGCACCAGGGTCTCCAGCTGGACGCCCGGCGAGAGCGCGCGGATTTCGCGGATGCAATCGGCGAAGTGCTGGGCACCGCCGTCACGCAGGTCATCGCGGTCCACCGAGGTGATCACCACGTACTTCAGGCGCAGGTCGGCGATGGCGATGGCCAGGTTCTTCGGCTCGTCCAGGTCCAGAGGCTTCGGACGGCCGTGGCCGACGTCGCAGAACGGGCAGCGACGGGTGCAGATGTCGCCCATGATCATGAAGGTCGCGGTGCCGCCGGAGAAGCACTCGCCCAGGTTCGGGCAGGAGGCCTCTTCGCACACGCTGTGCAGTTTGTGCTTGCGCAGCAGTTGCTTGATGCGGTCGACCTCCGGCGAAACCGGGATGCGCACGCGAATCCAGTCAGGCTTTTTCGGCAGTTCTTCGGTGGGGATGATCTTCACCGGGATGCGCGCCACCTTCTCGGCGCCGCGCAGCTTCACGCCGGCCTCGACTTTCTTCGGCGCAGGGCGCGGGGTCACGTCTTGCGTGGGGATCAGGTTCGGCACGGCTTCTTGCACAGTTGTCATAATCAGTCGATTCCGCCCGTCAGGGTCGTCTGCTCAGCATAGTCGAGGTGCCTGACCAGCTGTCCGCGCAGCCTTGTCCTGACCTCGTCAAGTTCGATCGGGCCTGCCAGGTCGCGCAGCTGGGTCATGGCCAGCCCCGCATACCCACAGGGGTTGATTCGGCGGAATGGCGCAAGGTCCATGTCCACGTTCAGGGCAAGGCCGTGGAAGGAACGACCGTTGCGGATTCGAAGGCCAAGGGACGCGATCTTCGCGCCATCGACGTAGACGCCCGGGGCATCGGGCTTGGCCACCGCCTGCACGCCGTAGCTGGCGAGCAGGTCGATGAGCGTCTGCTCGATGCGACTGACCAGCTCGCGCACGCCGATGCTCAGGCGCCGCACATCCAGCAGCAGGTAGGCCACCAGTTGGCCGGGGCCGTGATAAGTGACCTGGCCACCGCGATCGGTCTGTACCACCGGGATCTCCCCCGGGATCAGCAGGTGCTCGGCCTTGCCGGCCTGGCCCTGGGTGAAGACCGGCGGGTGCTCGACCAGCCAGACTTCGTCCTGGCTGTCCGGGCCGCGGTGCTCGGTAAAGCGGCGCATGGCCTGCAGCACCGGTTCATAGGGCTGCAGGCCAAGATCGCGAATACCGAGCACGCCGGACATCACAGCACCATTTTCACGATGCCGGTGGCACGCAGGGCACTGTTGATGTCGTGCAGCTGGTTTTCGCTCTCGGCAACGATATGCAGTTGCACCGTGGTGTACTTGCCTTCCTTGCTCTGGCGCTCGGCCAGGGTCGACAGGTCGACCTTGGCGTGCTTGCTGAGGATCTCGATCACGGTGTCGCGGAAACCGACAACGGTGTCACCGATCACCTTGATCGGGTAGTCCTCGCAGGGGAATTCGATCTTGTGCGACTTGACGTCTTCTTCGCTCATGGCGGAAACGGCCTCGTAAGCCGTGGCAGCAACATCGCCCCCGCCTGGTTCACGGGGGCGCGCTGGTCACGTATCAGTTGAACAAACCGTAGAAGAACAGGCGGATGCTATCCCACATACGGCCGAAGAAACCAGCTTCCTCCACGCCGTCAAGGGCGATGAGGTCGGCGCTGTGAACCACTTTCTCGTCCAGTTTGACTTCCACTTTGCCGATCACGTCACCTTTGGCGATCGGAGCGGTCAGTTGCGGGTTCATGGTCATCGAAGCCTGAAGGCGCTTCAATTGGCCTTTAGGCATGGTCATGGTCAGGTCGTTGGCCAGGCCGGCTTTCACCTGGTTGGTCGCGCCTTTCCATACCTGGGCCTGGGTCAGCTCGGTGCCTTTCTGGTAGAAGGTCTGGGTTTCGAAGAAGCGGAAACCGTAGGTCAGCAGCTTCTGGGTCTCGGCGGCGCGGGACTGCTCGCTGTTGGTGCCGAACACCACGGCGATCAGGCGCTGGCCGTCACGCACGGCCGAGGCGACCATGCAGTAGCCGGCTTCGTCGGTGTGGCCGGTCTTCAGGCCATCGACGGTCTTGTCGCGCCACAGCAGCAGGTTACGGTTCGGCTGCTTGATGTTGTTCCAGAAGAACTCTTTCTGCGAGTAGATGGCGTAGTGCGCCGGATCTTCGTTGATGATCGCGCGTGCCAGCAGGGCCATGTCGTGGGCCGAGGAGTAGTGCTCGGGGTTCGGCAGGCCGGTCGGGTTCATGAAGTGGCTGTTGGCCATGCCCAGGTCGGTGGCGGTCTTGTTCATCATGTCGGCGAAAGCGTCTTCGCTGCCGGCGATGTGCTCGGACAGGGCGACCGAGGCGTCGTTGCCGGACTGGATGATGATGCCGTGCAGCAGGTCGCTGACGGTGACCTGGCTGCCGACCTTGATGAACATGCGCGAACCACCGGTGCGCCAGGCGTTCTCGCTGACGGTGACCGGGTCGTTCTCGCCGATCTGGCCGCGACGGATGTCCAAGGTGGCGATGTAGGCGGTCATCAGCTTGGTCAGGCTGGCCGGCGGCAGGCGCTCGTCACCGTTGTTCTCGACCAGCACGTTGCCGCTGGACGCGTCCATGAGTACGTAGGACTTGGCGGCCAGTTGCGGTGGTGCCGGCATCATCTGCTCCGCTGCGAAGGCAGCAGGCATGATCATCAGCAGAACGGGCAGGCAAAGTCGTTTGGCAAGGTTGGTGATGTTCATCCGTCTCTCGTAAATCGCTAATGGTCTGATGTTCCGTGGGCAAGTTCGTTTGCCCAGCGCCCCGTCAGTCTAGTTTTATGGCCGGTGGCCTGGCCCGACAGTGCGACGTAATGCCGCTGCGGGCAAAAGCGGGCATTGTACATGTCATTGCCCGGCAATTCATGAACAAACCGACAGATCGGTGTGCTCTGCTTCGCGGGTGAACCCGCTCCCACAGGATCTGTGCAAAACCCTGTGGGAGCGGGTTTACCCGCGAAAGGTCCGACGCGTACGTCAGTCGGTCACGACCTTCGCCTGACCGAGGTTCGCCAGGCGAATGCTGTCCTGCGCCTGCTGGATCTCGCCCTGGCTGTTGATCGGCCCCAGGCGCACCCGGTGCAGGGTCTGCTGGTTACGCACCACGGAGCTGATGAACACCGGCGCGCTGACCATGGTGCTCAGCTTCGAGCGCAGCAGCTCGGCGGCATCCGGGTTGGCGAATGCGCCCACCTGCAGGATGCTGCCGCCACTTGCGTTCGGCACATTGTTGCCGCCCACCTGCACCGGCACCACCGGCGCCGCGTGCTGCTGCGGTGGCGGGGTCCACTGCTCGACCCGGCCGGTGCTCGCGGCAATCGGCTGGGCCTGGGCCACCTGCGGTTCCTTGAGCACCATCGGCGGCTGCTGGCCACGCTGGGCCCACCATTGCTGCGGGTCGATCCCTTCGACGCGCACGTGCGCGGTGCCGGTCTCGGCATAGCCGAGCTTCTTCGCCGCGGCGTAGGACAGGTCGATGATACGGTCGGAATAGAACGGGCCACGGTCATTGACCCGCAGGATCACACTGCGGCCGTTGGCCAGGTTGGTCACTCGCACATAGGCCGGCAGGGGCAGGGTCTTGTGCGCCGCGCTCATGCCGTACAGGTCGTACAGCTCGCCGTTGGCGGTGTTCTGGCCGTGGAACTTGGTGCCATACCACGACGCGGTGCCTTCGGCGCGGTAGTTGCGCGAGTCCTGCATCGGGTAGTAGGTCTTGCCCAGCACCGTGTAGGGGTTGGCCTTGTAGTTGCCAGTGTGCACGGTCGGCGTGGCGTCGGGGATCTTGTTGACGTCCACGTCCCACCAGGGCGCGCCGTCCTTGTGCGCACGATTGATGTCCAGGCCCGGCTGCGCGCGCACGGTGTTGCCGCTCTGCGGGGTGGAGGGCCGGCTCGACGAGCAGCTGGCCAGCACCAGGCCGACAGCGACGCAGGTGAGCAGTTTTGCGGTATTGACGGTGAAAAATTCGCGCATTTACTTGACGCCCCGTGCCAGAACCAGCTGTTCGGAAAGCTGATGCACCGCCATGGCATACATCACGCTGCGGTTGTAGCGAGTGATCGCGTAGAAGTTTTTCAGGCCCATCCAGTACTCGGGGCCATCGGCGCCTTCCAGGCGGAAGGCGGTGACCGGCAGATCATCGCGCAGCGCATCATGACCCGACCAGCCCAGCGCCCGCAACTGCGCGACCGTCCTGGTCGGCTCGATGCCGGTGGTCAGGCCTTCGTCGACCCGTGCGCCGGCCACGCTGGCGCGGCTGACCACAGGTTCCCCGGGTACCCAGCCATGACGCTTGAAGTAGCTGGCGACGCTGCCGATGGCATCGTCCGGGTTGTTCCAGATATTGATGTGGCCGTCGCCGTCGAAGTCCACGGCATAAGCGCGGAAGCTGCTCGGCATGAACTGCGGCAGGCCCATGGCGCCGGCATAGGAGCCCTTGAGCGTGAGCGGATCAAGCTGCTCCTCGCGGGCCAGCAGAAGGAACTCGCGCAGCTCCTTGCGGAAGAATTCGGCCCGTGGCGGGTAGTCGAAACCGAGCGTGGACAGGGCATCGATGACCCGGTAGTTGCCGGTGTTGCGACCGAAGAAGGTTTCCACGCCGATGATCGCGACGATGTACTGCGCCGGCACGCCGTATTCCTGTTCGGCGCGGGCCAGCACGGCCTCGTGCTGGCGCCAGAAGTCCACACCGCGGGCGATGCGCGCGTCGGTGATGAACATCGGGCGGTATTCCTTCCACGGCTTGACCCGCTCGGCCGGCCGCGATATCGCATCGAGGATCGCCTGCTTGCGCTGCACCTCGCGGAACACGCCCATCAGTTGCTCGCCGGCGAAGCCGTAGTCGCGAGTCATCTCGCCAACGAACTCGGCCACCTGGGGCGAGCCGTCGTAGTCACCGGCATTGGCCTGCTGGATTGCGCCGAGCAGCCCCACTGCGCCGAAGAACGGCGCCAGGCGGGCAGCCCAGCCACGCACTGCTTGCATGAAATTCTTCACCTTTTTCAAACCTGTGCAATCCATTTACGGTGCGTATGGATCGACATCAGAACGCCAAACGCTGACAGCAGCGTCACCAACGAAGTTCCGCCATAGCTGATGAAGGGCAGCGGCACGCCCACCACGGGCAGTAGGCCGCTGACCATACCGATATTGACGAACACATAAACAAAGAAGGTCATGGTCAGGCTGCCCGCGAGCAGCTTGCCGAACAGGGTCTGGGCCTGGGCGGTGATCATCAGCCCGCGGCCGATCAGCAGGATGTAGATCAGCAGCAGCAGGCAGATGCCGACCAGGCCGAACTCCTCGCCGAGCACGGCGATGATGAAGTCGGTGTGGCTTTCCGGCAGGAAGTCCAGGTGCGACTGGGTGCCCAGCAGCCAGCCCTTGCCGAACACCCCGCCCGAACCGATCGCCGCCTTGGACTGGATGATGTTCCAGCCGGTGCCCAGCGGGTCGCTTTCCGGGTCGAGGAAGGTCAGTACGCGCTGCTTCTGGTAGTCGTGCATGACAAAGAACCACATCGCCACCGCCACCGGCACCGCCGCGGCGATCACGCTGACGATCCAGCGCCAGCGCAGCCCGCCCATGAACAGCACGAAGGCGCCCGAGGCGAGGATCAGCAAGGCCGTGCCCAGGTCAGGCTGGCGCACGATGAGGATGAACGGCACGCCGATCAGGACCAGGCTGATCGCCACATGCTTGAGCTGCGGCGGCAACGTGCGCTTGGCCAGGTACCAGGCGATGGTCGCCGGCATGATGATCTTCATGAATTCCGAGGGCTGGAAACGGATCACCCCGGGAATGTTGATCCAGCGCGTCGCGCCCATGGCGTTGTGGCCCATGACGTCCACCACGATCAGCAGGAACACCCCGGCCAGGTAGGCCAGCGGCACCCAGCGCGCCATGAAGCGCGGTTCGAGCTGGGCGATGATGAACATCGACACCAGGCCGATGCCGAAGGAACTGGCCTGCTTCATCAGCAGGTCCCAGTTCTTGCCGCTGGCCGAATAGAGCACGAACAGGCTGCCGGCGGCGAGCGTCAGCAGGATGAGCAGCAAGGGGCCGTCGATGTGGATGCGCTGCAGGAAGCTGGCGCGCCTGCGCATCACGTCCTCGCTGGAGAGCATGCGGTCGAAGTTGTTCTTCACGGGGCCGATTCCTGGGCGACTGTGGCGGGGGCGAACTCGGGCTTGAGCCGGCCGTTCTCGTCAAGCAGCCAGGCATCCATGACCTGGCGCACCACGGGGGCGGCGACGCCGGAACCGGACTCACCGTTCTCGACCATCACCGAAACCACGATCCTCGGATCGTCGGCCGGGGCGAAGGCGACGAACAAGGCGTGGTCGCGGTGGCGTTCCTGGAGTTTGTTACGGTCGTACTTCTCACCCTGCTTGATCGCCACCACCTGGGCCGTGCCGCTCTTGCCTGCGATGCGGTACTGCGAGCCGATGGCGGCCTTGCGGGCGGTGCCGCGGGCGCCGTGCATCACCTGCTCCATGCCATGAGTGACCCTGGCCCAGTCAGACTTGTCGCGCAGGACGATGTTTTCCATGGGGTTCTCGTCCACCGGAGGCTGGCCTTCGATGGTCTTGGCCAGGTGTGGACGGTTCCACACGCCTTTGTTGGCAATCAGCGCGGTGGCCTGGGCCAACTGCAGCGGCGTGGTCTGCATATAGCCCTGGCCGATGCCAAGGATCAGGGTTTCGCCGGGGAACCAGGCCTGACGGCGGGTGGCGCGCTTCCACTCACGGGACGGCATCAATCCGGGCGACTCTTCGAACATGTCCAGGGCGACCTTCTGCCCGATACCGAACTTGTTCATGTAGCTGGACAGCCGATCGATTCCCATCTTGTGCGCAAGATCGTAGAAGTACGTGTCGTTTGACCGCATGATCGCCACATCCAGGTCAACCCAGCCATCGCCGGTGCGGTTCCAGTTGCGGTATTTGTGATCGTAGTTGGGCAGTTGGTAGTAACCCGGGTCGAACACCCGGCTGCCTGCCGTCACCACGCCACTGTCGAGCCCGGCAATCGCCACTGCCGGCTTGATGGTCGAGCCAGGCGGATAAAGACCGCGCAGCACACGGTTGAACAGCGGCCGGTCGATCGAGTCGCGCAGTTCGGCGTAGGCCTTGAAGCCGATACCGGTGACGAACAGGTTGGGGTCGAAGCTCGGCTGGCTGACCATCGCCAGCACCTCGCCGGTGCGCGGGTCAAGGGCGACGATGGCGCCACGGCGCCCGCCCAGCGCCTGCTCGGCGGCTTCCTGCAGCTTGATATCCAAGCTCAGCACGATGTCCTTGCCCGGCTTCGGGTCGGTGCGCTTGAGCACTCGCAGCACGCGGCCACGGGCGTTGGTCTCGACTTCCTCGTACCCCACCTGGCCATGCAGCTCGTCTTCGTAGAAGCGCTCGATGCCAGTCTTGCCGATGTGGTGGGTGCCGCTGTAATTCACCGGGTCGAGGCTCTTGAGTTCCTTCTCGTTGATCCGCCCGACGTAGCCCACCGAATGGGCGAAATGCGCGCCCTGGGGGTAGTGGCGAACCAGCTGCGCCGCTACCTCCACGCCGGGCAGGCGGAACTGGTTGACCGCGATGCGGGCAATCTGCTCTTCGTTGAGCTCGAACAGGATCGGCACCGGCTCGAATGGCCGGCGCCCCTGCTTCATGCGCTTCTCGAACAGGGCACGGTCGTCGGGAGTGAGCTCGAGCACCTCGACGATCACATCCAGCACGTCCTGCCACTTGCCGGCATTGCCGGCGCGTTCGCGGGTCATCACCAGGCTGAAGCTGGGGCGGTTGTCCGCCACCACCACGCCGTTGCGGTCGAAGATCAGCCCACGGGTCGGCGGGATCGGCTGCACATGCACCCGGTTGTTCTCCGACAGCGTCGAGTGATAGTCGTACTGGATGACCTGCAGGTAATACAGCCGGGCGATCAGCACGCAGACGAGCAGCACCACCGCCACGGCGCCCACGACGACGCGGTTGCGCACCAGGCGGGCGTCTTTTTCGTGGTCCTTGAGGCGAATCTGCTGCGGCATCGGAGAGGCTTACAGGTTCATTTGTGGTAGGGATGCCCGGACAGCACGGTCCAGGCGCGGTAGATCTGCTCGCCGATGAGTATCCTTACCAACGGGTGCGGCAACGTCAGCGGCGACAGCGACCAGCGCTGTTCGCTGCGCGCGCAGACTTCCGGCGCCAGCCCTTCCGGGCCGCCCACCATCAGGTTGACCGTACGCGCGTCCAGGCGCCAACGGTCCAACTCGCCCGCCAATTGCTCGGTGCTCCAGGGCTTGCCATGGACCTCGAGGGTGACGATGCGTTCCCCAGGCTGCACCTTGCTCAGCATCGCCTCGCCCTCCTGACGGATCAGGCGGGCGACATCGGCGTTCTTGCCGCGGGTGTTAAGCGGGATTTCCACCAGCTCCAGCGCAAGCTCCGGGGGCAGGCGCTTGGCATACTCATGCCAGCCTTCCTCGACCCACTTGGGCATGCGCGAGCCGACCGCGATCAGACGCAGACGCACGGCGCTTCCTTATTCCCGGTCTTTGAGCTTGTCGGTGAAGTAATCGCTGGCGTTTTCCGGGCTGTGGTGCTTGGCATCGGCGGCACGGCTCTGCTCGGCACCCAGCCACAGGCGCTCCAGGTCGTAGAACTGGCGGGCAGCGGCGGTCATCATGTGCACGATGACGTCGTTCAGGTCCAGCAGGACCCAGTCGCTGTCGCCCTTGCCTTCTTCACCCAGGGGTTGCGCACCCTCTTTCTTCACCGCTTCACGGACCTTTTCCAGCATCGCGTTGATCTGGCGATTGGAGGTACCGGTGGCAATGATCATGTAGTCGGTCAGGCTGTGCTTTTCGCGCACGTCGATGACCTGGATGTCCTGGGCCTTGACGTCTTCCAGGGCGCTGATGGTCAGTTTGACCAGCTCTTCGCCACTGATGCCATTGATTTTCTGCTTGGTCATATAAAACTCGTTCAACTCATTGATTGAGGCGCCAGCGGGCGCCGTCAGTTGGACACACGATACAGGTCGTGTGCCTCGATATAGGCCAGTACTGCGTCCGGCACCAGGAACCGCACCGACTTGCCGCTGGCCAGCAGCTGCCGGATTTGCGTGGCGGACACCGCGAGCGGGGTCTGCCAGACGAACGAAATGTGCCCCGCCGGGCCGGACATGGCGGTGGGATCGCTCTCCGAGCGCGCCGCCAACAGGTTGCGCAACTCGTCAGGGGGTTCGACATCGGCATCCGGGCGCTGCAGCACCAGGATGTGACAGTGTTGCAGCAGCTCTTCCCAGCGATGCCAGCTGGGCAGGCCGCAGAACGCGTCCCAGCCCAGCACCAGGAACAGCTGGTCGTGCACGTTCAATTCAGAGCGGATCGATTCGAGCGTGTCGATGGTGTACGACGGTTTGTCGCGGGCCAGTTCACGGGCATCGACACTCAGGCAATCAACCCCGGCCACCGCGCCGCGCACCATGGCCAACCGATCCTGGGCCGACACCAGCGGCGTGTCGCGGTGCGGCGGGCGGGCGTTAGGCAGCAGGCGCAGCTCGTCCAGGCGCATGAACTCGGCCACTTCCAGCGCGCTGCGCAGGTGACCGATATGCACCGGGTCGAAGGTACCGCCGAGAATGCCGATACGCCGGACTGCCACAGCGTTGCTCAACTCAGCACGACTCCTGGCCGCGCAGCTGGCCGTCGCCGATCACCACGTACTTCTCGCAGGTCAGGCCTTCCAGGCCGACCGGGCCGCGGGCGTGCAGCTTGTCGGTGGAGATGCCGATTTCCGCGCCCAGGCCGTACTCGAAGCCATCGGCGAAGCAGGTCGGGGTGTTGAGCATGACCGACGCCGAGTCTACCTCGGCGATGAAACGCCGGGACTGGCCCTGGTGCTCGGTAATGATCGAGTCGGTGTGGTGCGAGCCGTAGTGGTTGATGTGTTCGATGGCCTGCTCCAGGCCGTCGACGACGCGGATCGACAGGATCGCGTCAAGGTATTCGGTGTGCCAGTCGTCTTCACTGGCCGGCTTGGCGTCGATGATCGCCCGGGTGCGCTCGCAGCCGCGCAGCTCGACGCCCTTGTCGTGGAATCGGCGGGCCATTTCCGGCAGGAAGCGCTCGGCCACGGCCTGGTCCACCAACAGGGTTTCCATGGCGCCACAGATGCCGTAGCGGTAGGTCTTGGCGTTGAAGGCCACGCGCCATGCCTTGTCCAGGTCGGCATGGGCATCGACGAAGACATGGCAGATGCCGTCCAGATGCTTGATTACCGGTACCCGGGCGTCGCGACTGATGCGCTCGATCAGGCCACGGCCGCCACGCGGGACAATCACATCGACGAATTCCGGCATGCTGATCAGCGCGCCCACGGCCTCGCGGTCGGTGGTCTCGACCACTTGCACCACCGCCGGCGGCAGGCCGGCCTCGGCCAGGCCGCGCTGGATGCAGGCGGCGATGGCGCGGTTGGAGTGGATGGCCTCGGAGCCGCCGCGCAGGATGGTGGCGTTGCCCGACTTCAGGCACAGGCTGGCGGCGTCGATGGTCACGTTGGGGCGCGACTCGTAGATGATGCCAATGACACCCAGCGGCACGCGCATCTTGCCGACCTGGATGCCCGACGGGCGGTAGCTCATGTCGCGGATGGCACCGACCGGATCCGCCAGGCTGGCCACCTGGCGCAGGCCGGTGATCATGCCGTCGATGCGCGCCGGGGTGAGTGCCAGGCGGTCGAGCAGCGCCGGCTCCAGGCCGTTCTTGCGACCGTTGGCCAGGTCCTGTTCGTTGGCTGCGGTGAGCGCGTCGCGAGCCGCGTCGAGGGCGTCGGCGGCGGCCTGCAGGGCGCGGTTCTTCTGCGCGGTGCTGGCACGGCCGATCACCCGCGAGGCCTCACGGGCGGCGCGACCCAGGCGGGTCATGTAGTCAAGAACGGACTCGGTCATGGGTTCGGTGTCTTGGCAAAGGGGAAATCGGCTGATTATAACTGGAGCGCTCGGGTACGCCCAGCGGCGGGTGGCGGATGGTCGAAAATGGTGGGGGGAATGTGTTGGAAAGATGTAACGACCCGTATCAGCATTTCCTGCGCCTGATCCGGCCCTTTCGCGGGTAAACCCGCTCCCACAGGCTCTGCGCATAACCTGTGGGAGCGGGTTTACCCGCGAAAGGGCCAATCACCGACTTGGCGATTCAGCCTCGATTAAGCCATTCATTGCTATCATCGCCGCCTCCATAGCCACGAACCGCGCGTATGTCCGTCCCAGCCCCCTGCCCGGCCCGGGCCTTGCCCGACAGCTTCTTCGACCGCGACGCCCAGACCCTCGCCCGCGACCTGCTGGGCAAGGTCATCCGCCATCGCCACGGCGATCTCTGGCTGGCAGCGCGGATCATCGAGACCGAGGCCTACTACCTCACCGACAAGGGCAGCCACGCCTCCCTGGGCTTCACCGAGAAGCGCAAGGCGCTGTTCCTCGATGGCGGGCACATCTACATGTATTACGCCCGTGGCGGCGATTCACTGAACTTCAGCGCCCAGGGCCCGGGCAACGCGGTGCTGATCAAGTCCGCCTACCCTTGGACCGACGCCATCTCAGACGCCAACAGCCTGGCCCGGATGCAGCTGAACAATCCCGACGCCAGCGGCAACCTGCGCCCGCCCGAGCGCCTGTGCAACGGCCAGACCCTGCTGTGCCGGGCCCTGGGCCTGAAGGTGCCGCATTGGGACGCCCGGCGCTTCGACCCCGAGCGCCTGTATGTCGAAGACTGCGACATACAGGTGCCAAAGGTGATCCAGACCACCCGCCTGGGCATCCCCCACGGTCGCGACGAACACCTGCCCTACCGCTTCGTCGATGCCGACTACGCGCGCTTCTGCAGCCGAAACCCGCTGCGCCGCGGCCAGGTCGAAGGCAAAGACTTCTTCATGCTCGAACAAGGAAACTGAACCATGGGCCAATGGCTGGACAGCCTGACCACCTGGCTTGGCGCCAATCCGCAGTGGCTCGGCCTGGCGATCTTCATCGTCGCCTGCGTCGAATGCCTGGCGATCGCCGGCATCATCGTGCCCGGCACCGTGCTGCTGTTCGCCGTCGCCGTGCTGGCCGGCAGCGGCGCCTTCAGCCTCGGCGAGACGCTGTTGCTGGGCTTCCTCGGCGGGATGCTGGGCGATGCGATCTCCTACGGCATCGGCAAGTACTTCCACCAGAACATCCGCCGCCTGCCGCTGCTACGCAGCCACCCGCAGTGGATCGGCAGCGCCGAGGCGTACTTCCAGCGCTACGGCATTGCCAGCCTGCTGGTCGGCCGCTTCATTGGCCCGCTGCGACCGATGCTGCCGATGGTCGCCGGCATGTTCGACATGCCGCTGCCACGCTTCATCGCCGTGAGCCTGGTGGCCGGCGCCGGCTGGTCGGTAGCCTACCTGCTGCCCGGCTGGGCCACCGGCGCGGCCATGCGCCTGCCACTGCCGGAAGGGTTCTGGCTGGACGCCGGGATCGTCGTCGGCACCCTGGCAGTGCTCATCGGCCTGAGCTTGAGCACCAGCATTCGCGACCAGCGCCACGGCACCCGGCTGATCGCCGCCCTCAGCGGCCTGGCCGTGGCCGCGCTGTTCATCGGCTGGCCATACCTGAGCGAGTTCGACCAGGGCGTGATGACCCTGGTTCAGGAACACCGCAGCCAGGCCATCGACGGCGCCGTGGTGCTGATCACCCGCCTGGGCGACTTCCGCACCCAGTTCTTCCTGGGCGGCCTGCTCACCGGCTTGCTGCTGCTGGCCCGGCAATGGCGTCACGCCTTGTTCGCCGGCACCGCGCTGATCGGCACGGCCTTGGCCAACGGTACACTGAAATGGCTGTTCGCCCGCGCCCGCCCCGAGGTGCTGGTCGATCCGCTGACCAGCTACAGCATGCCCAGCGGCCACAGCTCGGCGTCGTTCGCCTTCTTCCTGGTGCTGGCGGTGCTGGCCGGACGCGGGCAGCCGCCGCGCATGCGCCTGACCTGGGTCATGCTGGGCTGCCTGCCGGCGCTGGCGATCGCCTTGTCGCGGGTGTACCTGGGCGCGCACTGGCCAACCGATATCCTCGCCGGGGCACTGCTGGCGTGCTGCGTGTGCGCGGCGAGCCTGACCCTGGTGCAGCATCGCCAGCCGCTGGTGGCGCTGGCGCAACGGGTGTGGTGGCTGGTGCTGCCGGCATGCGTCGCGTTGCTGGCGTTCTTTGCCCTGCACGCGCTGCCAAAGGCGTTGTTGCGCTACCAGTATTGATACAGTCGCAAGTCCCTGTAGGAGCGGCCTTGTGCCGCGAAAGGGCGGCGAAGCGGCCCCGGGATTTCAGCGCTAAAGCAAAAATCGCCGGGGCCGCGTTGCGCCCCTTTCGCGGCACAAGGCCGCTCCTACAGGGATCGCATGGGCCGCTGGGCGGGCAATCCTGATCAGGCGAACAACTCGCCCTGGATCCGCTCGAGCAACGCCTGGATCGCCTCCAGCCTGAGCTGCGGCGAATCGATGGCCAGCAGGCCGAGCTTATCCTCTTCCATGAACGGCAGCAGGTACGCCAGCTGGTTGCCCAGCGACTGGCGCCCGTCCACGTCGCGCGGCATGTCCAGCGCTTCGACCATCGGGTGCTCGCCCAACGCCAGCAGCAGGGCCAGGAGGTCGTCGTCCTGCTCCAGCAACGGGCTGTCCGCCAGGTCCGGCAGCCATTGCACCTCGGCGAGCATCAGCTGGTCCTTCTGCACCTCGGTCCGCTCGACGCGAAACCGCCGCACGCCCTCGACACGGATGCCCAGCAGGCCGTTGTCCTGCTGCACGAAATCGCGGATCAACGCCTCGCAGCCGAGCGAGGCCACCACTGGCGGCGCCTTGCCCACCTGTTCGCCTTCAAGGATGCACACCACGCCGAAACCGGCGCCCTGCTTCATGCAGCGGCCGATCATGTCCAGGTAGCGCGCCTCGAAGATCTGCAGGTCGAGCAGGCAACCGGGGAACAGCACGGTATTGAGGGGAAACAGCGGTAACGTCATCTCGATTCCTCAAGCCACCAGGCTGACCGCCAACGGCAGGAACACCGCCGTGGCCACCCCCATCAGGCTCATCGCCAGCGCGGCGAAGGCGCCGCATTCGTCACTTTCCTGCAAGGCCACCGAGGTACCCACCGCGTGGGCGGTCACCCCCAGCGCCATGCCTCGCGCCTCCGGGCTGAGCACGCCGCAGCGGGTCAACAGCGCCGGGCCGAAGATCGCGCCGATCACCCCGGTGATCAGCACGAACACCGCGGCCAGGGCCGCCACCCCGCCGATCTGCTCGGCCACCAGCATGGCGATCGGCGAAGTGACCGACTTCGGCGCCATGGTCATCAGGATCATGTGTTCGGCACCGAACCACCACCCCAGCGCCAGGCACGCCACGGTGGCGAACAGGCCTCCGACTACCAGCGTAGTAAATGTCGGCCAGAACAGCTGCCGAATACGCCGCAGGTTGAGGTAGAGCGGCACCGCCAGGGCCACGGTAGCCGGCCCCAGGAGGATGTTCATGATCTCGGTGCTCTTGCGGTACTCGGCGTAGTCGATGCCGCAGGCCAGGAGGATGCCGATCACCACCAGCATCGACACCAGCACCGGCTGCAGGAAGATCCAGCGGGTCCTCTCATAGCCCGCCAGCACCAGCTGGTAGGCGGCCAGGGTGATGCCGATGCCGAACAACGGATGGTGGATGACCGCCTCGAGCGCGCCGTGCCAGTCGAGGATCATGGCTGCTCCTCGCGCCTGCCCTGACGCTGGATCAACTTCTGCATCAGCACGCCGACGAACACCAGGGTCAGCAGGCAGGAAATCAGCAGGGCCCCGACGATGGCCCAGAAGTCGGCGGCGATGTCCCTGGCATAGACCATCACCCCCACCGCCGGCGGCACCAGCAGCAGCGGCAGGTAGCGCAACAGGCTGCCGGCGGCCTCGTTGAGTGGCTGGCCGACCTCGCCACGGATCATCAGGAAGGCCATCAGCAGCAACAGGCCGATGATGGGCCCGGGCAGGATGGGCAGCAACAGGTGGTTGATCGCCGTTCCCAGCAACTGGAACAGCACCAGCCAGGTCAAACCACGCAACAGCATATGGACCTCCCTCAGAGCATGGCGACCATTATAAGCACGCTAAGCAACTGCCTATAAGGCGATATTCGGCGAAAAGCGGGCAACTTGACTGAAACGGTTCGCCGTGCTGATCTTGCACACTCGTACCAAATGACAATCTGGAGATGTCGCGATGCCCTATGTACCCGTTACAGAGCTTTCGCAGTACGTTGGCAAGGAACTGGGACGTTCCGCCTGGCTGAAGATCGATCAGCAACGCATCAACCTGTTCGCCGAGGCCACCGGCGATTTCCAGTTCATCCATGTCGACCCGGTCAAAGCGGCCAAGACCCCGTTCGGCACCACCATCGCCCATGGTTTTCTCACCCTGTCGTTGATTCCCAAACTGATGGAAGACATCCTCGTGCTGCCCGAAGGGCTGAAGATGGTGGTCAACTACGGCCTGGACAGCGTGCGCTTCATCCAGCCGGTGAAGGTCGACAGCCAGGTACGACTGAAGGTCGACCTGACCGACGCCACCGAGAAGAAACCGGGGCAATGGCTGCTCAAGGCCACCGTCACCCTCGAGATCGAAGGCGAAGAAAAACCCGCCTACATCGCCGAACCGCTGTCGCTCTGCTTCGTCTGAGCCGCCCCAGGGGTCGCCACGCGGCCCCGATTCACGCACCTGCGCATTCTGCGGCATACTCGGCGCATCGATTGTCCCGGAACCCGCCATGCGCCGCCTGCTCCCCCTGACCCTGATCCTGCTGCTCGCCGCCTGCGGCGAAGGCGAACCACTGTCGCCCCCGGACGCCCGGCTGCCCGACGGCGGCCGCTACCGCGGCCAGGTGGTTGACGGCCTGCTGCAAGGCGAGGGGCGCATCGACTATCCCAACGGCAGCTGGTACGCCGGCACCTTCAAGGACGGCCAGTGGCATGGCCAGGGCGAATGGCACGGCAGCAACGGCGAGGTCTATCGCGGCCAATTCAGCGAAGGCCTGTTCCAGGGCCTGGGCGACCTGACCACCCCCGGCAGCCATTATGCCGGCACCTTCAAGCATGGCCGCCGCGATGGCGAGGGCACGCTCAAACAAAACGACCAGACCTACCGCGGCCAGTTCAAGGACGACCAGTACGAAGGTGCCGGCCAGCTCGAACTGGCCGACGGCAGCCGCTACCAGGGCCTGTTCGCCAAGGGCAAGCCCAACGGCGCCGGGGTGCGCAGCGACGCCAGCGGCAACCAGTTCGGCGGCCACTTCATCGACGGCCAGCTGCAAGGCGCCGGCACCTACGACAGCGCCGACGGCGAGCAGTACATCGGCGAGTTCAAGGACAACCGCCTCGAAGGCCGGGGTCGCTACGAGAGCGCCGACGGCGATGTCTGGATCGGCGACTTCAAGGATGGGTCGCTGGTCGGCCAGGGCGAACTGCTGGGCAGCGACGGCAGCCGCTACAAGGGTGGTTTTCGCGACTGGCGCTTCGCCGGCAGCGGCACCTTGCAACTGGCCGACGGCAGCCAGTATGTCGGCGGTTTTGCCGACGACGCCTACCATGGTCGTGGCAAGCTGACCCACCCGGACGGACGGGTCGAGAGCGGCACCTGGGTCAACGGCGTGCGGGTGCGCGATACCCAGGGCAAGCTGCTGCCCGACCCGCTGGACCTGGCCCTGCTCAACCAGGGCAAACTACTGGCCGATGCACTGGCCAAGGTGCCTGCGTCGGTACCGCCTGTGCAGCTGTACAGCCTGGTGGTGGCCGGTGACGGCCAGCAAAGCGTGTTCCTGCGTGAGGCCGACTATGTCAGCAACATGCTCAAGGTGCGCTTCGGCGCCCACGGCCAGGTGACCCTGGTCAATCATCGCGACCATCTGGCCGACCGCCCCATGGCCACACGCGAGAACATCACCCGTGCCGCCCGTACCCTGGCCGAGCGCAGCGGCCCGGAGGACCTGGTGTTCATCTACTTGACCAGCCACGGCAGCCATGACCACCAACTGGTGCTCGACCAGCCGCGCCTGCAACTGGCCGACCTGTCCGCCGACGAACTGGCCAGCGCCCTGACACCACTGAAGGACCGCGACAAGGTGATCGTCATCTCCGCCTGTTATTCCGGTGGCTATATCGCCCCGCTCAAGGACGACCGCACCCTGGTCATGACCGCCGCGCGCCCCGACCGGGTGTCGTTCGGCTGCTCGGAAGAGGCCGACTTCACCTACTTCGGCGACGCCCTGTTCGCCCAGGCGCTGAACCAGACCGACGACCTGAAACAGGCGTTTGAACTGGCGCGGCAAAGCGTTGCCGAAAGAGAACGAAGGGAGGGCTTCGAAGCCTCGGAGCCACAGCTCTGGGCGCCGCCGCCAGTGATCAGCCACTGGCAGCGCCTGCGCCACCAACAGGCCGAGCAAGCCCTGCGCAATGAAGCCCAGCCAGCTTCGGGGGAACAGGCAAAAAAACCTGGCGCCCACTAAGCTGTGTAGTAACGAGGGAGAGACACCATGTACCTGACGCCTCAACATGTCCTGCTTGCCGGTGCCACGGGTCTGACGGGTGAACACCTGCTCGACCGCCTGCTCAACGAGCCCACCATCAGCCGCGTGCTGGCACCGACCCGCCGCCCCCTGGCCGAGCATCCGCACCTGGAAAACCCGGTGGGCGATCCGGCCGTGTTTCTCCCGCAACTGGCCGGTCGTGTCGATATCGCCTTCTGCTGCCTGGGCACCACGCTCAAGCAGGCGGGCTCGGAAAACGCCTTCCGCGCCGTCGACCTGGACATGGTCGTGGCCTTCAGCAAGCGTGCCCGCGAGATGGGCGCCCGTCACCTGCTGGTGATCAGCGCGCTGGGCGCCGATCCGAAATCGTCGGTCTTCTACAACCGGGTCAAGGGCGAGATGGAAGAGGCGCTCAAGCAGCAGGACTGGCCGCAGTTGACCATCGTGCGGCCTTCGTTACTGCTGGGCGAGCGGATCGAGCCGCGCCTGGGTGAACGGATGGCGGCGCCCTTCGCCCGCCTGATACCGGGCAAGTACCGGGGCATCGAGGCCTGCACCCTGGCCCGGGCGCTGTGGCGCCTGGCGCTGGAAGAGGAAGACGGGATTCGGGTGGTCGAGTCGGACGAGTTGCGAAAACTCGGCAAGAAATAGCGTTGACCTGTTATGCCCTTTCGCGGGTAAACCCGCTCCCACAGGTTGTGCACAAGCCCTGTGGGAGCGGGTTTACCCGCGAAAGGGCCGCTACAGACCGCCCGTGGCGTTGAAACCCACCCCCGCCGCAGTCAACAACGACAGCGGCAGCAACAAGGTATCCAGCAACGCGCTCCCCGGCAGGTCCAGCCCCGGATAAGCCGGCGCTTCGGCGCCAAAGCGGTCCTCGGGGCAACAACCGCCATTGATCACGTACAAGTCCAGGCGCGTTCCGGCATACACCACCGGCGCCCCCGGCTTGTTGGCATCGAGGGTGCGCACCGTGGCGCAGCCGCCGAGCTCGGCCAGTATCACCAGCCCCGCCAACACCCGCTTCAATCATCGACCCCGTAATGATGCTCGCCCCAGCGCGGCAGCATGTCCTGCGGGATGTTCAGCAGGTTGAGGATGCGCGCCACGACGAAATCGACCAGGTCGTCGATGCTCTGCGGCTGGTGATAGAACCCCGGTGCCGCCGGCAGGATCACCGCGCCCATCTGCGACAGCTTGAGCATGTTCTCCAGGTGGATGGTGGAGAACGGCGCCTCGCGCGGCACCAGGATCAGTTGCCGACGTTCCTTGAGGGTCACGTCGGCGGCGCGCTCGATCAGGTTGTTGCAGGCACCCGTGGCGATCGCCGACAGGGTGCCGGTGGAACAGGGCACCACCACCATCGCCGCCGGCGCGCCGGAGCCCGAGGCCACCGGCGACATCCAGTCCTCCTTGCCGTACACGCGGATCTGCCCGTCGGCCGCGCCGGTGTACTCGGTGAGGAACGCCTGCATGGCCTGGGGCTTGGCCGGCAGCAGCACGTCGGTCTCGGTGGCCATCACCAACTGCGCGGCCTTGGAGATGAGGAAGTGCACCTCGCGGTCCTCGCGCACCAGGCAATCGAGCAGACGCAGGCCATACTGCGCCCCGGAGGCGCCGGTCATGGCCAGGGTGATGCGTTCCGGCCCGCTCACTTCAGCGCCTCGGCCAGCTTGCCGTGCAGGCCGCCGAAGCCGCCGTTGCTCATGATCACCACATGGGTGCCCGGGCGGGCCTGGCCCTTGATGCGCTCGATGATGGCTTCGAGGCTGTCGGCCACCACGCTCGGCACCTTGCACTGCGCGGCGGTGCCCGCCAGGTCCCAGCCCAGGTTGGGCGGCGCGTACCAGATCACCTGGTCGGCGTCGTTGACGCTTTCCGGCAGGCCATCGCGGTGGGCGCCAAGCTTCATGGAGTTGGAGCGCGGCTCGATCACCGCAATCACCGGCGCCTCGCCAACGCGCTTGCGCAGGCCATCGAGGGTGGTGGCAATGGCAGTCGGGTGGTGGGCGAAGTCATCGTAGATGGTCACGCCTTGAACTTCGGCGACCTTCTCCATACGCCGTTTGACGCTCTTGAACGCGCTCAGGCCCTCGATGCCCATGGCCGGGGCCACACCCACATGGCGGGCGGCCGCCAGGGTGGCCAGGGCGTTGGCAACGTTGTGCTGGCCAGTCAAGGCCCAGTCCACCACGCCTTGCGCCTCGTCCTCGAACAGCACTTCGAAGCGCGAACCGTCGGCGCTGAGCAGGCGCGCCTGCCACTGGCCACCAGCTCCGGTGGTCTGCACCGGGGTCCAGCAGCCCATGCCGATCACTCGCTCCAGCGCCTGCTCGGTGGTCGGGTGGATGACCAGGCCTTCGCTCGGGATGGTGCGCACCAGGTGGTGGAACTGCCGCTCGATGGACGCCAGGTCCGGGAAGATGTCCGCGTGATCGAACTCGAGGTTGTTGAGGATCGCGGTGCGCGGGTGGTAGTGCACGAACTTTGAGCGCTTGTCGAAGAAGGCGCTGTCGTATTCGTCGGCCTCGACCACGAAGAACGGTGTGCCGCCCAGGCGCGCCGACACCGAGAAGTTCTGCGGCACGCCGCCGATCAGGAAGCCCGGGCTCATGCCGGCATGCTCCAGGACCCAGGCCAGCATGCTGCTGGTGGTGGTCTTGCCATGGGTACCGGCCACGGCCAGCACCCAGCGGCCCTGCAGCACATGGTCGGCCAGCCACTGCGGGCCGGACACATAGGGCAGGCCCTTGTTCAGCACGTACTCCACCGCCGGGTTGCCCCGCGACATGGCGTTGCCGATCACCACCAGGTCAGGTGCCGGCTCCAGCTGGGCCGGGTCGTAGCCCTGGGTCAGCTCGATGCCCTGGGCCTCGAGCTGGGTGCTCATCGGGGGATAGACGTTGGCATCGGAGCCGGTGACGCGGTGGCCCAGTTCCTTGGCCAGCACCGCCAGCGAACCCATGAAAGTGCCGCAAATACCGAGAATATGAATGTGCATGATCGACCTCGCAAAACGTCGAGGCAGGGTAGCCCAGGGCGAGGGAAATCGCACTCGCTGTTTCGCTCAACCAGCCCTGGCGATGCCGTGTTTGCGCAGTTTTCGATACAAGGTATTGCGGCTGATGCCCAGGTGTTCGGCGACGCGGGTCAAGTGCCAGCGGTTTGCCTCCAGTACGGCGAGCAATGCATCGCGCTCGGCGTGTAGGAGCGGCCTTGTGCCGCGAAAGGGCTGCGCAGCGGCCCCGGCGATTTCAGCGATATGGTCAGGATGCTGGGGCCGCTCTGCGGCCCTTTCGCGGCACAAGGCCGCTCCTACAGAGGGCGCGCCATGGCGGACAATTGCAGGGAGATCGGAAAACTCGATGTGCGCACCTTCGCACAACGCCACCAGCGTACGCAGCACATTCCTCATCTGCCGCACGTTACCCGGCCAGGTGAAGTCCAGCAGTGCCTGGCGGGCGGCCGGGTCGAGGCCGACGGGTTGGCCCTCGGCCTCCTGCGCCAGCAGGAAATCGAGCAACTGCGCCTTGTCGCTACGCTCGCGCAGCGCCGGCAGTGCAACCTCGAGGCCATTGAGGCGGTAATAGAGATCTTCGCGAAAGCCCCCCTGTTCAACCCGTTCCAGCAGGTCACGGTGGGTGGCGCTGACGATCCGCACATCCACCGCCTGCGGCTCGCCACCGATGGGCACCACCTGGCGTTCTTCGAGCACCCGCAGCAGGCGGGTCTGTAGCGCCAGCGGCATATCGCCGATCTCGTCCAGCAGCAAGGTGCCGCCATCGGCCTGCAACAGCTTGCCGCGCATGCCCTCCTTGCGCGCGCCGGTGAAGCTGCCGCCGCGATAGCCGAACAGCTCGCTCTCAATCAGGCTCTCGGGAATCGACGCGCAGTTGATCGCCACGAACGGCTTGTGCCGGCGCGAGCTGGCCTGGTGCACGGCCTGGGCGAAGGCCTCCTTGCCGCAGCCGGTCTCGCCGCGCAGCAGCAGCGGCACATCACGCTCGAACACCCGCACGGCGCGGCGAAAGTCCTCGCGCAGGGCCGGGTCGAGCAGGCAGATGCCGGGGTCGCTGGCCCGGGGCAAGGCCACCGGCACTGACCACACCGGCGTTCGGGCCTGGCCGCGCAAGCTGGCGAACACCTGGCGGCCATCGCGGGTGTGCAGCGGCCAGGCGCTGCTGCCCTGGGGCGTGGCGCGACTGAACAGCTCGTCGTGGCTGCAGGCGAAGAACCTGTCCAGGGGCTTGCCCAGCACGCCGCCTCGGATGGTCCCCAGCAGGTTCAAGGCGCTCTGGTTGGCGGCGCAAATCCGCCCGTCGCCATCGACGGCAAGCAACCCTTCGCTGAACAGGCCGACCGACTCGGCCTGCAGGTGGAAGCGCAGCAGCCACTGCTGCTCGAAATGACGCAGGAAATAACAGCTTTCGATCATCTTCGCCGACAGGTTGACCAGGGCCATGGTGTGGAACTGGCTCTGGCGCGAAACATCCGGCCGTGCCGATGACACGTCGAGTACCCCCAGCAGTTCACCGTGGGGGTCGAATACCGGGCTGGCCGAGCAGGTCAGGCCGGTATGGCGGCCACGAAAGTGCTCGTCCTGGTGAATGGTCAGGGCCTGGCGCTCGACCAGGCAGGTGCCGATGCCGTTGGTGCCCTCGCGGGCTTCGCTCCAGTCGGCGCCAAGCCACAGCCCGGCGCGCTCGAAGATGCGCCGCTCGCCGGGAGCGGTGACGCAGTTGAGGATCACCCCGCGGGCGTCGGTCAGCAACACCGCGTGCCCGCTGCCGGAGAGCTGCTGGTGCAGGCTGTTCATCTCGTTGTCGGCGATCTGCAGCACCTGGCGCAGGCGCTCGCGGCTCTCCAGCAGGCGGCCGTGCTCGAGCACCACCGGGGCCTGGGCCCGTGCCGGGTCGAGGTGGTAGTCCTCCAGGCAGCGCAGCCAGGAGCGGGCGATCGACGGGTCGCTGCCCGGCCCGCTGGCCTGGCCGTGGGCGACCGTGAGCACTTGCTGGGCATGGCGGCTGAACGGGTTGCTCTGCATTTGTAGTTGTTCTCCGCAGATAGAGCGTGTCGCCAGCATCCTCCAGGCGGGAACGCTTTGCAATGGTGCACTGACCCTGCGGTCACGACCCGTGTCGCAAACGGTACAAAGTGTCACCCAGGCCGTACCGGCCTTGGCACAGAGCATGGCCAACCGCTTACCGCCCTTGACCCAAGTCATTGATACACAAGGACCTCCAGGCGCTGGCCCGACCTTTGCTCTACGCTAGGAAACTCCGCAACAATCACAACGACCAGGAGACACACCATGCGTTACGCACATCCCGGTACCGAGGGCGCGAAGGTTTCCTTCAAGAGCCGCTACGGCAACTACATCGGTGGTGAGTTCGTTCCTCCGGTAAAGGGTGAGTACTTCACCAACACCTCGCCGGTGAACGGCCAGGCGATCGCCGAGTTCCCCCGCTCCAGCGCCGAAGACATCGAAAAGGCCCTCGACGCCGCCCATGCCGCCGCCGACGCCTGGGGCCGCACCTCGGTGCAGGACCGCTCCAACGTCCTGCTGCGCATCGCCGATCGCATCGAGCAGAACCTCGAACTGCTGGCCATCACCGAGACCTGGGACAACGGCAAGCCGATCCGCGAAACCCTCAACGCCGACATCCCGCTGGCGGTCGATCACTTCCGCTACTTCGCCGGCTGCATCCGCGCCCAGGAAGGCGGCGCCGCCGAGATCAACGAATCCACCGTGGCTTATCACATCCACGAGCCACTGGGCGTGGTCGGGCAGATCATCCCGTGGAACTTCCCGCTGCTGATGGCCGCCTGGAAGCTGGCCCCGGCCCTGGCCGCCGGCAACTGCGTGGTGCTCAAGCCTGCCGAGCAGACGCCGCTGGGCATCACCGTGCTGCTGGAGCTGATCGGCGACCTGCTGCCCAAGGGCGTGCTCAACGTGGTGCAAGGCTATGGCCGCGAGGCCGGTGAAGCCCTGGCCACCAGCAAGCGCATCGCCAAGATCGCCTTCACCGGCTCCACCCCGGTCGGCGCGCACATCATGAAATGCGCCGCCGAGAACATCATCCCGTCCACCGTCGAGCTGGGCGGCAAGTCGCCCAACGTCTACTTCGAGGACATCATGCAAGCGGAGCCGGCCTTCATCGACAAGGCCGCCGAAGGCATGGTGCTGGCGTTCTTCAACCAGGGTGAAGTATGCACCTGCCCGTCGCGCGCCCTGGTGCAGGAGTCGATCTACCCGCAGTTCATGGAAGTGGTGATGAAGAAGGTCCTGCAGATCAAACGCGGCGACCCGCTGGACACCGACACCATGGTCGGCGCCCAGGCATCCCAGCAGCAGTTCGAGAAGATCCAGTCGTACCTGAAGATTGCCCAGGAAGAAGGCGCCGAGCTGCTCACCGGCGGCAAGGTGGAGCAGCTCGAAGGCGCGCTGGCCAGCGGCTACTACATCCAGCCGACCCTGCTCAAGGGCAACAACAAGATGCGCGTGTTCCAGGAAGAAATCTTCGGCCCGGTGGTCAGCGTCACCACCTTCAAGGACGAAGCCGAGGCCCTGGCCATCGCCAACGACACCGAGTTCGGCCTCGGTGCCGGCGTGTGGACCCGTGACATCAACCGCGCCTACCGCATGGGCCGCGGTATCAAGGCCGGCCGCGTGTGGACCAACTGCTACCACCTGTACCCGGCGCACGCCGCGTTCGGTGGCTACAAGAAGTCCGGCGTCGGCCGTGAAACCCACAAGATGATGCTCGACCACTACCAGCAGACCAAGAACCTGCTGGTGAGCTACGACATCAACCCGCTGGGCTTCTTCTAAACCGCGTCGCCCTTTTCGCGGGTAAACCCGCTCCCACAGATACAGCATAAAATTCAAAATCAGTGCCGAATCTGTGGGAGCGGGCTTGCCCGCGAAGAGGCCAGACCTGCACAAACCAGAAACCAGGGCGGTTCCCGTGCATCAACCGCTCTGGCCCGCTTCCTGCAAAACGAATCACCAGTGGCCGGCAGTCCCTCCGGCAACCTAAGAAAAACAACAGGTGAACCCTATGCCAAGCGATCATTCCGGCAGCGCGCCGGCGAGTTCCTCCGTCGACTTCGAAAAAGTCGGATCGGACTATTTCCAGCAACGTGAACTGAAGAAAGGCGCCGCCGGCTGGGTCCTGCTGGTGGGCCTGGGCGTGGCCTACGTGATCTCCGGCGACTATGCCGGCTGGAACTTCGGCCTGGCCCAGGGTGGCTGGGGCGGCATGTTCCTCGCCACCCTGCTGATGGCCACCATGTACCTGTGCATGTGCTTCTCCCTGGCCGAACTTTCGTCGATGATCCCTACCGCCGGCGGCGGCTATGGCTTTGCCCGCAGCGCCTTTGGCCCCTGGGGCGGGTTCCTCACCGGCACGGCGATCCTCATCGAGTACGCCATTGCCCCCGCAGCCATCGCCGTGTTCATCGGCGCCTACTGCCAGTCGCTGTTCGGTATCGGCGGCTGGATGATCTACCTGGCCTTCTACATCGTGTTCATCGGCATCCACATCTTCGGGGTGGGCGAGGCGCTGAAGCTGATGTTCATCATCACCGCCGTCGCCGCCATCGCCCTGGCGGTGTTCCTGATCGGCATGGTGCCCCATTTCGATGCAGCCAACCTGTTCGACATCGCCAAGACTGACGCCGTGGGTGCCAGCAGCTTCCTGCCGTTCGGCTACGTCGGCGTGTGGGCGGCGATTCCCTACGCAATCTGGTTCTTCCTCGCGGTCGAGGGCGTGCCGCTGGCCGCCGAAGAGACCAAGAACCCGAAACGCGACCTGCCCCGCGGCCTGATCGGCGCGATGCTGGTGCTGCTGGCCTTCGCCCTGCTGATCCTGGTGGTCGGGCCCGGCGGCGCCGGTTCCGAAGCGCTGAAGGCCTCGGGCAACCCGCTGGTCGAGGCGCTGTCCAAGGCCTACGGCGGCTCCACCTGGATGGGCGGCTTCGTCAACCTGGTGGGCCTGGCCGGCCTGATCGCCAGCTTCTTCTCGATCATCTATGCCTATTCGCGGCAGATCTTCGCGCTTTCCCGTGCCGGCTACCTGCCGCGCAAGCTGTCGGAAACCAACAAGAGCAAGGCCCCGGTACTGGCCCTGGTGATCCCCGGCATCATCGGCTTCGCCCTGTCGCTGACTGGCCAGGGCGACCTGCTGATCCTGGTGGCGGTGTTCGGCGCCACGCTGTCCTACGTGCTGATGATGGCCGCGCACATCACCCTGCGTATCCGTCGCCCGAAAATGGAGCGCCCGTACCGCACCCCCGGCGGCATCTTCACCTCGGGCGTGGCCCTGGTGCTGGCCTGTATCGCCGTGGTCGCCGGGTTCCTGGTCGATCCGCGGGTGGTGATTGGCGCTGCAGTGATCTATGCAGTATTAATTGCCTACTTTGCTTTCTACAGCCGTCACCACCTGGTGGCGGGTACCCCGGAAGAGGAATTCGCCGCGATCCAGAAGGCCGAAGAGGCCCTGCACTGATCGCCGACTTGCGCCGCAGGCCAGGCCTGCGGCGCCCTGGAGATTCTGTATGGCAAGTTTCACGCATACGGTAGGCCACCAGGTCTACCGCTTCGACAGCCTCAAAGAGGTGATGGCCAAGGCCAGCCCGGCGCGTTCGGGTGACTACCTGGCCGGTGTCGCCGCCAGCAACGACGGCGAGCGGGTGGCGGCGCAGATGGCCCTGGCCAACATCCCGCTCAAGCACTTCCTCAGCGAGGCGCTGATTCCCTATGAACAAGACGAAGTCACCCGCCTGATCATCGACACCCACGATGCGCAGGCCTTCGCCGCCGTCAGCCACCTGACCGTCGGCGGCCTGCGCGACTGGCTGCTGGGCGAGCAGGCCGACGAGCACAGCCTGCGCGCCCTGGCGCCGGGCCTGACGCCGGAAATGGCGGCGGCGGTATCGAAGATCATGCGCGTGCAGGACCTGGTGCTGGTGGCGCAGAAAATCCGCGTGGTCACCGCCTTTCGCGGCACCATGGGGCTGCGCGGGCGGCTGTCGACGCGCCTGCAACCCAACCACCCGACCGACGAACCGGCCGGCATCGCCGCGAGCATCCTCGACGGCCTGCTGTATGGCAACGGCGACGCCATGATCGGCATCAACCCGGCCACCGACAGCATCGCCTCGATCTGCGCGCTGCTGGAGATGCTCGACGCGATCATCCAGCGCTACGACATCCCCACCCAGTCCTGTGTGCTGACCCACGTCACCACCTCGATCGAGGCGATCAACCGTGGCGTGCCGCTGGACCTGGTGTTCCAGTCCATCGCCGGTACCGAGGCGGCCAATGCCGGCTTCGGCATCAACCTCAACGTGCTCCAGGAAGGCTACGAGGCGGGCCTGTCGCTCAAGCGCGGCACGCTCGGGCAGAACCTGATGTACTTCGAGACCGGCCAGGGCAGCGCGCTGTCGGCCAACGCCCACCACGGCGTCGACCAGCAGACCTGCGAGACCCGCGCCTACGCCGTGGCCCGCCACTTCAAGCCGTTCCTGGTCAACACAGTGGTCGGCTTCATCGGCCCGGAATACCTGTACAACGGCAAGCAGATCATCCGCGCCGGCCTCGAGGACCACTTCTGCGGCAAGCTGCTGGGCGTGCCGATGGGCTGCGACATCTGCTACACCAACCACGCCGAGGCCGACCAGGACGACATGGACACCCTGCTGACCCTGCTGGGCGTGGCCGGGATCAACTTCATCATGGGCATCCCCGGCTCCGACGACATCATGCTCAACTACCAGACCACCTCGTTCCACGACGCGCTCTACGCGCGCCAGACCCTGGGCCTGAAGCCCGGGCCGGAATTCGAGGCGTGGCTGGAGCGCACCGGCATCTTCACCCAGGCCGACGGCCGCATCCGCTTCGGCGACAACCTGCCGCCAGCCTTCCGCCAGGCCCTGGCACAGCTGGCCTAGAGGTGACCATGGAACGACACACCCCCACTCCGGACAATCCCTGGCTGGCCCTGCGCAACCTCACCCCGGCGCGCATCGCCCTCGGCCGCACCGGCATCAGCCTGCCGACCGGCGCCCAGCTGGACTTCCAGTTCGCCCACGCCCAGGCCCGCGATGCCGTGCATCTGCCGTTCGACCACGTCGGCCTGCGCCAGCAGCTTGGCGAGCGCGGCCGCGACAGCCTGCTGCTGCACAGCGCCGCCAGCGACCGCCATCAGTACCTGCAACGCCCGGACCTTGGCCGGCGCCTGCACGAGGACTCGGCGCAGCGCCTGCGCGAGCATGCCCAGGCCAACCCCGACGGCGTAGACCTGGCGATCGTCGTCGCCGATGGTCTGTCGGCGTTGGCCGTGCACCGCCACACCCTGCCCTTCCTGAGCCGCTTCGAGGAGCAGGCCGCCGCCGATGGCTGGACCAGCGCCCCGGTTATATTGGTGGAGCAAGGCCGGGTCGCGGTGGCCGACGAAGTCGGTGAGCTGCTTGGCGCACGCATGACAGTCATGTTGATCGGCGAACGCCCGGGCTTGAGTTCGCCCGACAGCCTGGGGCTGTACTTCACCTACGCGCCCAAGGTCGGCCTGACCGACGCCTACCGCAACTGCATTTCCAACGTGCGCCTGGAAGGCCTGAGCTACGGCATGGCCGCCCACCGCCTGCTGTACCTGATGCGCGAAGCGTGCCGACGCCAGCTCTCGGGGGTGAATCTGAAGGACGAAGCAGAGGTCCATAGTATCGACAGTGAAGACTCTGCCGGAAAAAGCTCAAACTTCCTGCTCGGTGAAGGGTAAACAACATGTCACGGAAGGCGGATTGCGCTTCTGGCCTGCTTTAGGCAGCATGCCAGAGGACGCTGCAGGCAATCCGCCGTATCCCCAATGGACTCAGAGGCCCGCCCATGCGCATCATCCAGGCAACCTTGGAACACCTCGACCTGCTCACCCCGCTGTTCGTGAAATATCGCGAGTTCTATGGGCAATTGCCTTACCCGGACAGCTCACGATCCTTTCTCGAGAAGCGCCTCGAGCGCAAGGAATCGATCATCTACCTCGCCCTGCCCGTTGACGACGACGGCAAGTTACTGGGTTTCTGCCAGCTCTACCCAAGCTTCTCCTCGCTGTCACTCAAGCGCGTGTGGATCCTCAATGACATCTACGTGGCCGAGGACTCACGACGCATGCTGGTAGCGGACAACCTGATGCGCGAGGCCAAGAAGATGGCCAAGCAATCCAACGCCGTGCGCATGCGCGTGTCCACCAGCAGCGACAACGAAGTGGCGCGCAAGACTTATGAGTCCATGGGTTTTCGCAAGGACACCGAGTTCGAGAACTATATCTTGCCGATCAGTCAGGATTGAGCGATGCACGGGGCCACCGGCATACAAGATGACCGTACACGTACGCCTGTAGGAGCGGCCTTGTGCCGCGAAAGGGCTGCGAAGCGGCCCCGGGATTTTGGATGCACCAACAATCGTCGGGGCTGCTCCGCAGCCCTTTCGCGGCACAAGGCCGCTCCTACAGAGAATGCGCCTGGTCTGAAAGAGTCGTAACCCCTCGCTACAAACTCTCCGGGCACAATCCGGACTTCGCCGTATAATCCCCTTCCTGTCATGTGCGAAAAGTTACCCGCCTAGCCGGTAAACCTTCCCCAACCATGGCGCTGTCCGTCATCGCGCGCCCGTAGTAGCGGGTCAAGAACACAGGTGCTGTACATGGATTTCAACCCGCTGGACCTCATCCTGCATCTCGATGCCTACCTCGATCTGCTGGTCAACAACTACGGTCCCTGGATCTACGCCATTCTCTTCGCCGTGATCTTCTGCGAGACCGGCCTGGTGGTGATGCCGTTCCTGCCGGGCGACTCGCTGCTGTTCATCGCCGGCGCCGTGGCCGCTGGCGGCGGCATGGATCCGGTGCTGCTGGCCGGCCTGCTGATGACTGCGGCGATCCTCGGCGACAGCACCAACTACGTGATCGGGCGCACGGCGGGCGAACGCCTGTTCCGCAACCCCAACTCGAAGATCTTCCGCCAGGACTACCTGCAGCGCACCCACGAGTTCTATGAACGCCATGGCGGCAAGACCGTCACCCTGGCGCGCTTCCTGCCGATCCTGCGCACTTTCGCGCCGTTCGTCGCCGGTATCGCCCACATGCACTACCCGCGTTTCCTGGCCTTCAGCGTGGCCGGCTCGCTGCTGTGGGTAGGTGGCCTGGTGACCCTGGGCTACTTCTTCGGCAACGTACCGTTCATCAAGCAGCACCTGTCGTTGATGGTGGTCGCCATCATCATCCTGTCGCTGGTGCCGATGATCCTCGGCCTGCTGCGCGGTCGCTTCAGCCGCACGGCCAAGGCCCACTGACCAGCGCATGTGGTCGTTCAGCGCCTGGCGCCGCCGGCGCACCCTGGCCCGTTATCCAGTCGACCCGCGCATGTGGCAGGTGGTCCGCGAGCGCCTGCCGCTGCTGGATGGTCTCAGCGACGAGGAAGACCGCTGGCTGCGTGAAGCCAGCGTGCTGTTCCTGCATGACAAGCACCTGACTACCCTGCCGGGCGTCGAGCTGGACGACGAGCAGCGCCTGTTCCTCGCCGCCGAGGCCCAATTGCCGCTGCTGCACCTGGGCGAGCTGAACTGGTACCAGGGCTTCCACGAGATCATCCTCTACCCCGACGACTTCAAGAGCCCTCAGCGCCACCGCGACGCCAGCGGCGTCGAGCACGTGTGGGATGCCGAGCACAGTGGCGAAGCCTGGCAGCAGGGCCCGGTGATCCTGGCCTGGCCCGGGGTCCTGGCCAGCGGCGGCTGGGAAGCCTACAACCTGGTGATCCACGAGCTGGCGCACAAGCTGGACATGCTCAACGGCGACGCCAACGGCCTGCCGCCCCTGCACCACGGCATGCGCGTCGAGGACTGGGCCCAGGCCATGCAGCAGGCCTATGACGCGATGAATCGCCAGCTCGATGCCGACCCGGACGCCGAAACGGCCATCGATCCCTACGCCGCGGAAAACCCTGCCGAGTTCTTTGCCGTCACCAGTGAATACTTCTTCAGCGCCCCCGATCTGCTGCACCAGGCTTACCCGCAGGTCTACCAGCAGCTGTCGCTGTTCTATCGCCAGGATCCGCTCGAGCGTCTGATGCACCTTCAGGCCGAACACCCGGACTACCGCGAAAGCCACGCCTGAACGCCCGCACATCAGGCCGGACGTGGCACCCACCGTGGGAATGTGCCTATAATCGCCGCCACTTTTTTGTTCAAACACGGGGGCATTGCCCAATGAGCTACAGCAAGATTCCAGCCGGCAAAGACCTGCCGAACGACATCTACGTCGCCATCGAAATCCCGGCCAACCACGCGCCGATCAAGTACGAGATCGACAAGGACAGCGATGCCCTGTTCGTCGACCGTTTCATGGCCACCCCGATGTTCTACCCGGCCAACTACGGCTACATCCCCAACACCCTGGCCGACGACGGTGATCCGCTGGACGTGCTGGTCGTTACCCCGTACCCGGTTGCCCCAGGCTCGGTGATCCGCGCCCGTCCGGTCGGCATCCTGAACATGACCGACGACGGCGGCGGCGACGCTAAGGTCATCGCTGTTCCGCACGACAAGCTGAGCCAGCTGTACGTTGACGTGAAGGAATACACCGACCTGCCAGCCCTGCTGATCCAGCAGATCGAGCACTTCTTCGCGAACTACAAGGATCTCGAGAAGGGCAAATGGGTCAAGATCGAAGGCTGGGAAGGCGCCGACGCCGCCCGTGCCGCGATCACCAAGTCGGTCGCTGCCTACAAGGGCTGAGCCTGACACAAGAAAAGCCCTGCTTCGGCAGGGCTTTTTCATGGGCGTTCGGCAACGGACATTGCCCAACGCAGGCGCTATAAAGGCGCAATATCAGGCCCTGAACTGCCCCAGGCTGGCCCGCAACTGCGCCGCCAGGTCGTCCAGCACCTTGCTGCTGGCCGTGGTCTGCATCACTACCTCGGCCGAACGCTCAGCCTGGGCATGGATGTTCTCCACCCGCCCACGTACCGCCTGCGCGCCATTGGCCTGCTGCTCCGCCGCACGGGTGGCCAGGCCGATCGCCGCATGCACCTGTTCCACTGCCGCCTGCACCGACTGCTGGCGCCGCTCGTTGTCGCGCAGCACCAGCAGGCCCTCGCTGGCCTGGCGCCCAGCCTGGCTGATGGTCGCCACCGCCTCCTTGGCCCCCTGCTGCAAGGCGGCGATATGCGACTGGATATCCCCGGTCGAACTCTGCGTCTTGCTCGCCAGCGCCCGCACCTCGTCGGCCACCACGGCGAAGCCGCGCCCGGTTTCCCCGGCCCGCGCCGCCTCGATGGCGGCGTTCAGCGCCAACAGATTGGTCTGCTCGGCGATACCATGGATCACCGTCAACACCACCTCGATCTGTTCGCTCTGCTTGGCCAGCCGCTCGATCACCTGGGAGCCGGTCTGTACCTCACCGGCCAGGTTCTCGATCAACCGCGCCAGCTGGGTAGAGGCGCGGCTGTTCTCATCGGTGGCCTGGCGAATGTCCACCACCTGCTGCAACGCCGCCTGCATGGCATGGCTCTCGGCCTGGGCCTCGTCGGCCATGCTCGACAGGTCGCGCAGGCTGGCCGCCACTTCGTCGCGCTGCAGCGCAGCGGCAGCATCGGCCCCCGCGTTGCGCTGGGCCATGCTGCCGATCTCCACGCCAGTGCGCTGTGCCACCTCACCGGCCTCGCGAACGATGGGCTGGAGCTTGTCGACGAAGCGGTTGACCGCCGAGGCCATGTCACCGATCTCGTCACGGCTGTCGAGCTTGACCCGCTTGGTCAGGTCGCCCTCGCCCGCGGCCAGGTCGTTCAGCGCGGCGATCAGCAGGCCGAGCTTGCTCAGTACCCGGCGCCCGAGCACCACCGCCACCACCAGCAGCACGCCCAACCCGACCAGCACCAGGCCCAGGCCGATGCGCCAGCGCAGCTCGGCGGCGGCATCGCGCACGGTCTGCGCGGTATTGGCCTGCATCGCCGTGGCGCTGTTCTGGGCCGTCTCCAACCGCGCGCGCAGGGCCTTGCCGCTGTCGGCGGCGGCAGCCACCAGGCTGTCGCCGACCAGTTGCTCGCCGCTGGCGATCAGTGCGGCGAATCGCTGGTCGAGGGCCTTGAGCTCCTGGTCGACGCCCGCGGTGGAGACGCCCATCAGCACCTTGCCGATCTCGGCACCGTTGGGGTTGATCGAGGCCTCGACGTAGTACACCGACGGGTCCTTGCGTGCGGCATCCAGCACCTTGTCCAGCGCCCGCTCGCCCTGCCCCTTGTCCATCAACGCCTGGTTGATCGGGTTCTGCCGGTTGAGGTAGCGGGTCAGGTGCTGGCCCTGGGCGTCGTCATAGATGACGAACAGCACGTTGGGATTGCGCTGGGCACGGCGGGCGAAGTCCGACAGCGTCGGCACGTCGTTGTCCCAGATCGCCCGCGGCGCTACCGAGGCCAGCAGCTCGGCCATGTCGTTGGCCGAATCCTTGAGGTTCTTTTCCAAGGTGGCGCGCAATTGCTGCTGCTCGGCCTGCAGCCGCTCGGAAAGGCCGGCGCTTAGGCGCTGGCGGGTACTGGCCGACAGGCTGTCGAGCCCGGCGCGGACATCCTGCCCGGCCTGCTCGAGTTCGGCGGCCAGTTTCTGGCTGTCGTTGCCCAGGCGCGCCCCCAAATCGGCCTCCAGGGCGGTGACCGTGCTCCGTGTCAGTGCAACGGCGACCAGCACCTGCACCAGAAGAGCGATACCAAGCGCAACAAACACAGGCCGCAAGAGGCGGCTTCGTAACAGTGAAAGGATGGCAGACACGTTGTAACCCTCGTGTTTCTGGCGCCATTACTTTGATGGCATCGTCAGAAGCTTCTTACAGCAAGGGTTGTGCCGAAGGCAGCAGGTAAAAATGCCAGGTCGGGCGGCATCTGTACCTGTGACAGAGTTGAAAGCAAAGCAACATCTCTGTGGGAGCGGGTTTACCCGCGAATGCAATGCTGGATTCACCGCCGCATTCGCGGGTAAACCCGCTCCCACAGAGACTCGACAGTACTGCCATACAGAAACAAAAACGCCGCGTTCCCTTGCGGGAACGCGGCGTTCAATCAGCTACCGAAGCGGCCGATCAGGCAAACGGATGACGCAGCACGATGGTCTCGTTGCGGTCCGGGCCGGTCGAGATGATGTCGATCGGCGCGCCGACCAGCTCCTCGATACGCTTGATGTAGTTGCGCGCGGCTTGCGGCAGCTCTTCCAGGGTTTTCACGCCCAGGGTCGACTCGCTCCAGCCCGGCATCTCTTCGTACACCGGCTCCAGGCCGATGTAGCTGTCGGCATCGGACGGCGCGTCGATGACGGCACCGTTCTCGTTCTTGTAGCCAACGCAGATGTTGATGGTTTCCAGGCCGTCCAGTACGTCCAGCTTGGTCAGGCAGATGCCCGAGATGCTGTTGACGTCGATGGCGCGACGCAGGATGACGGCGTCGAACCAGCCGCAACGACGGGCGCGGCCGGTAGTCGAGCCGAACTCGTGACCACGCTTGGCCAGGGTGGCGCCGGTCTCGTCGAACAGTTCGGTCGGGAACGGACCGGAACCGACGCGAGTGGTGTACGCCTTGGTGATGCCCAGGATGTAGTCCAGGTACATCGGGCCAACGCCGGAACCGGTGGAGATGCCGCCGGCGGTGGTGTTGGAGCTGGTGACGTACGGGTAGGTACCGTGGTCGATGTCCAGCAGCGAGCCCTGGGCGCCTTCGAACATGATGTCCTTGCCGGCGCGGCGCAGGTTGTGCAGTTCGGCGGTGACGTCGAGCATCATCGGCTTGAGCTGCTCGGCGTAGGCCATGCACTCGTCCAGGGTCTGCTGGAAGTCGATGGCCGGCTCTTTGTAGTAGTTCACCAGCTGGAAGTTGTGGTAGTCCAGCAGCTCACCGAGCTTGGCGGCGAAACGCTCGCGGTGGAACAGGTCGCCGACGCGCAGGCCGCGACGGGCCACCTTGTCTTCGTAGGCCGGGCCGATGCCACGACCGGTGGTGCCGATCTTGGCTTCGCCACGGGCCTTCTCACGGGCCTGGTCGAGGGCCACATGGTACGACAGGATCAGCGGGGCGGCCGGGCTGATGCGCAGGCGCTCGCGCACTGGCACGCCCTTCTCTTCCAGCTTGGTGATTTCACGCATCAGGGCGTCAGGAGCAACGACCACGCCGTTGCCGATCAGGCACTGCACGCCTTCACGCAGGATGCCAGAGGGAATAAGGTGCAGAACGGTCTTCTCACCGTTGATCACCAGGGTGTGGCCCGCGTTGTGGCCACCTTGGTAGCGCACTACGGCGGCAGCATGTTCGGTCAGCAGATCGACGATCTTGCCTTTGCCCTCATCACCCCACTGGGTGCCCAGGACGACGACATTCTTACCCATAACACTTGTCCTCATTCACGCAACTTGGTTGCCGGCCCACTGCCGGCGAAGAATCTCAATGGGTCAGCGGCAGAACCTGCCAGCGCCCGTCTTGCTGAATCAATTGCCGATCACAATCCGCTTCGAAGGCAGCACTCAACGGCTGGCCAGGCAGGGCCTGGACCACACGCTGGCCTTCGTTGCGCAACTGGCAGACTTGCTGCCAGAGGGCCGCATCGCTGCTGTCGGGCATCCAGATGCCGCCAGCAGGCAATACGACCTCCGCTCGCCCCAGTGTGACCAGGGTCTTCAAATCCGTGGAGAATCCGGTGGCCGGGCGTGCCCGGCCGAAATCGGCGCCGATGTCGTCGTAGCGACCGCCCTGGGCGATCGACTGACCTTCGCCCGGCACGAACACCGCGAACACCACGCCGGTGTGATAGTTGTAGCCGCGCAGCTCGCCGAGGTCGAAGTACAACGGCAGGTCCGGGTAGCGCGACGCCAGGCGATCAGCGATCGCCAGCAGGTCGTCCAGCGCCGCCAGCACGCTGGCCGGGGCACGGCCCAGGCGCACACGGGCCTCGGCCAGCACTTCACGGCCGCCGCACAACTCGACCAGGGCGCGCAGCATGTTGCCCAGGTCCTTCGGCAGGTCGGCGGTGAGCGCCTGCACTTCGTCGACCGCCTTGCGCTGCAGGGCGTCGAACAGCTGCTGCTCGACCGCGCCAGACAGGTTGGCGGCGCGGGCCAGGCCGCGGTAGATACCGACGTGGCCAAGGTCCATGTGCACATCCGGCACATCGGTCAGCTGCAGCGTGGCGAGCATCAGGCTGATGACCTCGACATCACTGGTGGGGCTGGCGTCGCCGTACAGCTCGGCGCCCAGTTGGATCGGGCTGCGCGAGGTGGACAGGGCACGCGGTTGCGCGTGCAGCACGCTGCCGGCGTAGCACAGGCGGCTCGGGCCTTCACGGCGCAAGGTGTGGGCGTCGATACGCGCCACCTGCGGGGTGAAGTCGGCACGGAAGCCCATCAGGCGGCCGGACTGTGGGTCGACGACCTTGAAGGTGCGCTGGTCCAGGTCCTGGCCGGCGCCGGTGAGCAGCGACTCCAGGTACTCGATATGCGGCGTGACGACCAGTTCGTAACCCCAACTCTGGAACAGGTCCAACACCTGACGTCGCGCGATCTCGATGCGCGCGGCCTCAGGTGGCAGTACTTCCTCGATGCCATCTGGCAGCAGCCAGCGGTCTACCGTTGCCATTACGCCATTTCCCCTCTGGTCCGGGCGGCCTGCCCGCAGGCGAGCCGTGAGTAAAGCAGGCGTTGGCGCACAATAGCGGGCAGCACCGATCCCAGCGCAACCACCGTACCCAACACCCTCGAATTGCCTTGCGTCCTGACCAAACCGTCAACAAGCCATGGGCCGATCAACCTTGCAGACGCAAAAAAGCCGGGAATTTCCCGGCTGCCGCATCATACACCCCTTTTCATTCAGGATGCACCCCGCCTGGCATTTTAGCTGCCAGACGGGGCGCCCCGTCATGAGAGCAGCATCAGGGCTTGCTCTTGTCCAGGTAACGGAAGAACTCGTTCTTCGGGTCCAGGACCAGTACGTCGCTCTTGCTCGAGAAGCTCTCGCGGTAGGCCTGCAGGCTACGGTGGAACGCATAGAAATCAGCGTCCTGGCTGTAGGCCTTGGCGTAGATGGAGGCCGCCTGGGCGTCGCCATCACCGCGGGTCTCTTCCGCTTCACGATACGCCTCGGCCAGCAGCACGCGGCGCTGACGGTCGGCGTCGGCACGAATACCTTCGGCCAGCTCGTTACCCTTGGCGCGGTGCTCGCGAGCCTCACGCTCACGCTCGGTGCTCATGCGGTCGAACACGCTACGATTGACTTCCTTCGGCAGGTCGATGGCCTTGACGCGAACGTCGACCACTTCGATACCCAGCTCCTTGCTGGCCATGCGGTTCAGCGAAGCGGTGATGTCAGCCATCAACGCGTCACGCTCACCGGACACCACTTCGTGCAGGGTGCGTTTACCGAACTGGTCACGCAGGCCGCTTTCCAGACGACGCGACAGACGCTCGTCGGCGATCTGCTTCATGCCCGAAGTGGCGGTGTAGAAGCGCTCGGCGTCCTTGACCCGCCACTTGGCGTAGGCATCGACCATCACCGCCTTCTTCTCCAGGGTCAGGAAACGCTGGGTCGGGGCGTCGAGGGTCATCAGGCGGGCATCGAACTTGCGCACCTGGTTCACGTACGGCACCTTCACGTGCAGGCCGGGCTGGACATCAGCCTTGACCACGCGGCCGAACTGCAGCAATACCGCGCGCTCGGTCTGCGAGACGATGTAGAAGCAGTTCCAGGCGACGATCGCCAGCACCACGGCGCCAATCAGGGCGAACAGCGATTTATTGCTCATCAGCGGCTCTCCCTGGAACGCAGCGGCGGTTGTTGTTGCAGGTCCTGCGCGGCACGTGCGGCGGCGTCGTTGACCGACGGCGAAACTCCGCTGACCGGCGCTGGCGTGCTGTTGCGGCTGCCTTCGACCATCTTGTCCAGTGGCAGGTAGAGCAGGTTGTTCTGCCCGTCCTTGGTCGCCACCATGACCTTGCTGGAGTTGCTGTACACCTCCTGCATGGTTTCCAGGTACAGACGCTGACGGGTCACGTCCGGCGCCTTGCGGTACTCGGCAACCAGCTTGGTGAAGCGATCGGCCTCACCCTTGGCACGGGCGATTACCTCATCGCGGTAGCCATTGGCGTCCTCGATGATGCGCTGCGCCTGACCGCGGGCCTCGGGCACCACGCCGTTGGCGTAGGACTCGGCCTGGTTGCGCGCACGCTGTTCGTCTTCACGGGCACGGATCACGTCGTCGAAGGCTTCCTGTACTTCACGCGGAGCTGCCGCGCTCTGCACGTTGACCTGGGTGACGGTGATACCGGTGCGGTAGGTGTCGAGGAAACGCTGCAGACGCTCGCGGATGTCCACGGCCATCTGCTCGCGGCCTTCGGTCAGCACCTGGTCCATCGAGGTGGAACCCACCACGTGGCGCAGGGCGCTGTCGGTCGCATGCTGCAGGCTGACTTCCGGCTGGTCGACGTTGAGCACGAAGTCCTGCAGGTTGCTGATGCGGTACTGCACGGTCAGCGGCACCTCGACGATGTTCTCGTCTTCGGTGAGCATCTGGCCCTGCTTGGTGTAAGCCCGCTCGCGAGTCACGTTTTCCATGTACTTGCGGTCGATCGGCGGGAAGTAGATGTTCAGGCCGGGACCGACGGTCTCGTAGTACTTGCCGAAGCGCAGCACCACGGCCTGCTCCTGCTCGTCCACCACGTACACGGCGTTGTACAGCCAGATGGCCGCCAGCACCGCCAGGCCGATACCCAGCAAGCCATAGCTGCCGCCCTTGCCGATATTGCGGTCGCCACCGCCACCGCGTTTCTTGCCACTGCCGAACATGCCGTTCAGGCTGTCCTGCAGCTTGCGGAAGGCCTCGTCGAGATCCGGTGGACCTTTCTTGTCGCCACCACCGCCGCCGCCGTTACGGCGACCGCCCCAGGGATCCTGATTGTTCGAGTTGCCACCCGGCTCGTTCCAAGCCATAGCGCTCTCCATCTGATAAAGCAAAGACGCGCCCACGGCGCGCCGTCCAATGCTACAGAATGCCTGTCACCGCTGCCCGACGACCTCGACGGGCATTTATTGCAAAGTGTGTTGCTCGACAAACACTTGCGGCTCCATGCCTTCGCGACTGACCAGGCGATTCAACTCGACCCTGGGCAGTCGCACGCTCAGCAGGCTGCGCCCTTCTTCATCATGCTCTTCACTCTGCACGGCACCCAGGGCAAAGAATTGCGCGCGCAGGCGGGCAAACCGTTGCTCCAGGCACAGGGTTCCGACATACAGGTCGTCCCCCAGCAACTCGGCAATCGCCTGGCCAACCAGCTCCAGGCCTCGACCATCGCGTGCCGATACCCAGACCCGCTGCGGCTTGCCATCGGCATCGCGCTGGATCTGCGGCTCGACATCTTCGAGCAGGTCGAGTTTGTTATAGACCTCGAGGATCGGCAAGCTCTCGGCCCCGATCTCACCCAATACCGCCAGCACCTGCTCGATCTGCTCCATGCGCTCGGGCTCATGGGCGTCGATCACGTGCAGCAGCAGGTCGGAGTTGCTCGACTCTTCGAGCGTAGCCCGAAATGCCTCGACCAGCTTGTGCGGCAGGTGGCGAATGAAGCCCACGGTGTCGGCCAGCACGATCGGTCCCAGGTCGGCCAGTTCGAGCCGGCGCAAGGTCGGGTCGAGGGTGGCGAACAACTGGTCCGCGGCATACACGTCGGATTGCGTCAGGGCGTTGAACAAGGTCGACTTGCCGGCGTTGGTGTAGCCCACCAGCGAAACCGACGGAATGTCCGCGCGTTTGCGCCCGCGACGGGCCTGCTCACGCTGGCTGCGCACCTTCTCAAGGCGTGCCTTGATCTGGCGCAGACGCACCCGCAGCAGGCGGCGGTCGGTTTCCAGCTGGGTCTCGCCCGGGCCGCGCAGGCCAATACCACCTTTCTGTCGCTCAAGGTGGGTCCAGCCGCGCACCAGCCGCGTGCTCATGTGCTCGAGCTGGGCCAGTTCGACCTGCAGCTTGCCTTCGTGAGTACGCGCCCGTTGGGCGAAGATATCGAGAATCAGCCCGGTACGGTCCAGCACGCGACACTCGAAGACACGTTCGAGGTTGCGTTCCTGGCTGGGCGTGAGGGTGTGATTGAAAATCACCAGATCGGCTTCGGCCGAATGGACCAGGTCGCGTAGCTCCTCGACCTTGCCGCTGCCGATCAGAAACTTGGCGGTGGGCTGATGCCGCGCCACTGTTACCAGCGAAACGATATCGGCTCCGGCCGACAGCGCCAGCTCCTGAAACTCCTGCGGGTCTTCGCGCGCCTCAGGGTTCTGACCTTCCAAGTGAACGAGCAGCGCTCGCTCACCACCACCGTGGCGCTCAAAGAACAATGCAGGCTCCTACTATTTTCAAGCGTTGCCTGGCTCGCTGTCACCGTGCTCGGCATCGGTCGGGCTTGGCAGGCGAACCGGACGTGCCGGGACGACGGTCGAAATGGCGTGCTTGTAGACCATCTGGCTGACGGTATTCTTCAGCAGCACGACGAACTGGTCGAAGGATTCGATCTGGCCCTGCAGCTTGATCCCGTTGACCAGATAGATCGAAACCGGGACTTTTTCTTTTCTCAAGGTGTTCAAGTAAGGGTCTTGTAGCGAATGCCCTTTTGACATATGCCGCACTCCTGTAAGGATCAATAGTAGAAAAACTGGAAATTCGATGATTCATGCCGTTTTTCGTAAGAATAGACGGCTATAAGCAGGGACTCAGCTCAATATGGAGACGGCCCCAAGGTATTTCAAGGTGCGGGACAGATTGTCGCAGGCCAGGCTATCCAGCCAGTGCACGCCTTCCCAGCCGCGCAACCAGGTGAACTGCCGCTTGGCCAGCTGGCGCGTGGCAATGATACCGCGTTCACGCATCTCATTCTCAGTCAGCTGACCGTCGAGATAATCCCAGACCTGTCGATAGCCCACTGCCCGTATAGACGGCAGCCCCGCGTGCAAGTCACTTCTGGCACGCAGCGATCGGACCTCATCGACGAAGCCCTGTTCCAGCATCTGCGAAAATCGTAGCGCAATTCGCTGATGCAAAATGTGACGATCTGTAGGAGCAATCGCCAAACTCGCGACAGTATAGGGCAAATGCCCGTTCGCGCCTGCGTCTGCGTCGCGACTTTCCGCGAATTGACGCTGGCGGTGGGCGGTCATGCTCTCGCCGCTCACCCGGTATACCTCGAGCGCGCGGATAAGACGCTGCGGGTCATTCGGATGGATGCGCGCGGCTGATTCCGGGTCGACTTCGGCCAGTTGCCGATGCAATTCAGCCAGCCCCAGCGCACTTGCCTGCGCCTCGAGCTCGGCGCGCACGGCGGCGTCGGCCGGTGGCATGTCAGCCAGACCATCGACCAGGGCCTTGTAATAGAGCATGGTGCCGCCCACCAGCAGCGGGATCTTGCCGCGCGCGGTGATCTCGGCCATGGCTTCAAGGGCGTCGGTGCAGAACTGCTTGGCCGAATAGCTTTCGACCGGGTCAAGAATGTCGATCAGCCGATGCGGATGAGCGGCCAGGATCTCTTTCGAAGGTTTGGCAGTGCCAATATCCATGCCGCGATAGACCAACGCCGAATCGACGCTGATCAGCTCGCAGGGCAGCACCTGGGTCAGCTCGATGGCAAGGTCGGTCTTGCCGGCCGCAGTCGGTCCCATGAGGAATATCGCCGGGGGTTTTGCGCTCATCTTATCGGCCCCGCAGGAACAGCTTGTCCAGGTCGTCCAGGCCCATCTGGGTCCAGGTCGGCCGGCCATGGTTGCACTGGCCGCTGCGCTCGGTGTTCTCCATGTCGCGCAGCAGCGCGTTCATCTCCGGGATGGCCAGGCGCCGATTGGCGCGCACCGCGCCGTGGCAGGCCATGGTCCCGAGCAGTTCGTTCAGGTGCGCCTGGATACGGTCGCTAGTGCCGTATTCCATCAGGTCGGCAAGCACGTCCTGGACCAGACGGTTAGCCTCGGCCTGCTTGAGCAGCGCCGGGATCTGGCGGATCGCCAGGGTTTCCGGGCCCAGGCGCTGCAGCTCGAAGCCCAGGCGCTGGAACCACTGGGCGTGCTCCTCGGCGCAATCGGCCTCGCGCTGGCTCAGCGCCAGCGACTCGGGCACCAGCAGCGGCTGGCCGCTCAGGCCCTCGCTGGCCATGGCCACCTTCAGACGCTCGTACATGATCCGCTCATGGGCGGCGTGCATGTCCACCAGCACCAGGCCGACGGCGTTCTCGGCGAGGATATAGATACCCTTGAGCTGCGCCAGGGCGTAGCCCAGCGGCGGGATGTCGCCCTGGCTTTCCGGCAGCGCGTTTGGCGTGGCGGTAGCGTTGTCCAGCGGCGCGTAGAACTCGCGGTAGACCGCCTGGGCCTCGCCGACGTTGACCGGCTGCGCGGGGCGCGGGGTGTACTGGTACTGATAGCCGGCGCCAGAACCGCCGGAGGAAAAGGCCGGCCGCGCCTCGCCCTGGGGCTGCTCGAGCACTGGCGAGGCCAGGCGCATCTCGCCCTGCGGGCCGAACTCGCCGGCCTGCAGACCGCTAGGGCGAAGCATCTCGCTGGTCGCGGCGGGCGCGGCGAGCTGGTCCTCCGGACGCACGTCGGCCAGGGCGCGGTGCAGGGTGCCATAAAGGAAGTCGTGGACCGTGCGCCCTTCGCGGAAGCGCACCTCGTGCTTGGTCGGGTGTACGTTGACGTCCACCCCGGTCGGGTCGCACTCGAGGAACAGTACGAAAGTCGGGTGCCGGCCATTGAACAGCACGTCGCGATAGGCCTGGCGCACCGCGTGGGCGACCAGCTTGTCGCGCACGGCGCGGCCATTGACGAAGAAGTACTGCAGGTCGGCCTGGCTGCGCGAGAAGGTCGGCAGGCCGACCCAGCCCCACAGCCGCAGGCCGTTGCGCTCGACGTCGATCGGCAGCGCTTGTTCGAGGAAGCCCGGACCACAGATGGTGCCCACGCGCCGCGCGCGGGCCATCTCGTCGGCTGCTTCGTGCAGGCTGAAGATGGTCTTGCCGTTGTGGCGCAGGTGGAAGCCGACATCAAAGCGCGCCAGCGCCAGGCGCCGGATCACTTCCTGCAGGTGATCGAACTCGGTCTTCTCGGCCTTGAGAAACTTGCGTCGGGCCGGGGTGTTGAAAAACAGGTCGCGCACTTCGACCGAGGTGCCGACCGGATGCGCGGCAGGCTGCACCCGCGGCGTCATCTCGCGCCCTTCGGTTTCCACCTGCCAGGCTTCGCTGGCGTCGGCGGTACGCGAGGTCAGGGTCAGGCGCGCCACCGAGCTGATCGAGGCCAGGGCCTCGCCGCGAAAACCGAGGCTGAGCACGCCTTCGAGGTCCTCCAGTTCGCGGATCTTGCTGGTGGCGTGGCGCGCCAGGGCCAGCGGCAGGTCGTCCGGGGCGATGCCGCTGCCGTTGTCGCGCACCCGCAGCAACTTCACGCCACCCTGCTCGACCTCGACCTCGATGCGCCGGGCACCGGAGTCGAGGCTGTTTTCCAGCAGCTCCTTGGCCACCGACGCGGGGCGCTCGACCACCTCGCCGGCGGCGATCTGGTTGGCCAGCCGCGGGCTGAGCAGCTGGATACGCGAACCGCCACTCATTGCTGGGACGCCAGGGCGGTGGTGGGGATATCCAGGTGCTGGCCGACCTTCAGCTCGTCGGTTTTCAGGCTGTTGCTGCTGCGCAGGCTGGCAACGCTGACCTGGTAGCGCACCGCGATCATCGCCAGGGTCTCGCCGGGACGCACGGTGTGCTCACGCGGCCCCTGGGCGATCTTGCCGCTGTCGCGCAGCCAGGCGATGTAGGTGCCCGGTGGCGGGTTCTGCTGGAAGAACTGGCGCACGCCGGTGTGGATCGAGCGCGCCAGTGCCTGCTGATGGCTACGTGTCGCCAGCTTGGCGGCCTCGTTGGCGTTGGAGATGAAGCCGGTCTCGACCAGGATCGACGGAATGTCCGGCGATTTCAGCACCATGAATCCGGCCTGTTCCACGCGCTGCTTGTGCAGCGGCGTGACCCGCCCCATGTTGCCCAGCACCTTCTGGCCGACGTTGAGACTGGAGCTGAGGGTGGCGGTCATCGACAGGTCGAGCAGCACACCGGCCAGCATGCGGTCCTTGTCGTCGAGGCTGACATTGCCGGCACCGCCGATCAGGTCGGAGCGGTTTTCCGTGTCGGCCAGCCAGCGGGCGGTCTCGGAGGTGGCGCCACGGTCGGACAGGGCGAACACCGAGGCGCCGAAGGCGGCCTTGGACGGCGCGGCGTCGGCGTGGATCGAGACGAACAGGTCGGCGCCTTTCTTGCGGGCGATCTCGGTGCGCTTGCGCAGCGGGATGAAGTAATCGCCGGTACGGGTCAGCTCGGCGCGGTAGCCCTTCTCGGAGTTGATCTGGCGCTGCAGCTCCTTGGCGATATCCAGCACGATGTCTTTCTCGTGCTGGCCGCGCGAGCCGGACGCGCCCGGGTCTTCGCCACCGTGGCCGGCATCGATGGCAACCACGATGTCACGCTTGCCGGCCGGCGCCGGCGGCAGCTTGATCGCCGGTTGCGCCGGGGTGACCGGCACCGCCGGCGTGGTGGCCGGAGGCTGCGGCGTCGGTGGCGGGGTCGGGTTGCTGGCGGCGATAGCGTCAGCTTCCTGGTCGTACAGGTCGACCACCAGGCGGTTGCCGTACTGGGCATTCGGCGCCAGGACGAAGCTTTTGGGCGAGACGGCCTTTTTCAGGTCGACCACCACCCGCAGGTCGGTGGGCGTGCGTTGGGCCGAGCGCACGCTGGTGATCGGCGTGTTCGAGGTGGAGACGTTCAGCGGCGCGCCCAGGGTCGCGCCGTTGATGTCGATCACCAGGCGATCGGGTGCGGTCAGGGTAAAGACGCTGTGCTGCACAGGCCCGGACAGGTCGAAGACCAGCCGCGTGTTGTCCGGAGCGCGCCACAGGCGCATGCTCTTGACTTGAGTGACGGCCAGAGCGTCAACGGTCACCGCGGTCAGCAGCAGCCCAACGACGGCGACCAGTGCGCGTATGCGCATACCTTTCCCCACTTACTGTTTGAATTCTTTGGCCAGAACGGCACACCAGGCTTCGCCGCGTGCCCCCTGCGGCGACAGGTTCAGCGAACGTCCGCCCGCTTGCGGGCTTATGGTAATGGTCAGGTCGGGCTTTGGCAAAACGCCCGCGCCTTTATCCGGCCATTCGAACAGACACAACGCATCGCCCTCGAAATAGTCGCGAATGCCCAGGTACTCGAGCTCCTCCGGATCGACCAGACGATAGAGGTCGAAATGGAAGGCGCGGATGTCGCCTATCTCGTAGGGTTCGACCACGGTGAAAGTCGGGCTTTTCACCGGGCCGTCGTGGCCCAGGCCGCGGATCAGGCCACGGGACAGCGTGGTCTTGCCGGCGCCCAGGTCGCCTTCGAGAAAGATCACGCCATGACCTTTGGTCACTTCGGCCAGCTTGGCGCCAAAGGCGACGGTGGCTGGCTCGTCGGCCAGAAACAGGGTTACACCTGACACGCTGAATGCTCCTCCAATAACGCTCTAATGACCGGGACCAGATCACTGGCCGCCAGCCCTCTGCCTTTGACACCCAGGCGCTCGCCCGCGCAGGCATGCAACCATACCCCCAGACACGCGGCCTGCCAGGCGTCCAGCCCCTGGGCCAGCAACGCCGCCAGCACGCCGGTAAGCACATCGCCCAACCCGGCACCAGCCATGGCCGGGTGCCCTCGCCCGCACTGCGCCAGTTGCCCGGCCGGGTCGGCCACCAGCGTGCCCGCGCCCTTGAGCACGCAGACGCTGGCGTAGCGCCGCGCCAGCTTGCGCGCGGCGCCCGGCCGGTCGGCCTGCACCGCCTCGGTGGAGATGCCCAGCAGCCGCGCCGCCTCGCCCGGGTGCGGGGTGAGGATGCTGCCGCTGGGCAACGCCAGTGGCGCAGCGGCCAGCAGATTGAGGGCATCGGCGTCCCACACCTGCGGCAGGTGCGCATGGCTCACCGCCGACAGCAGGCTGCGGCCCCAGGCCGCCTGGCCCAGGCCGGGACCGACCACCAGCACCGAGGCCCGTGCGAGCGGGCCAAGCAGCTGGTTGGCTGAGCTCACGCCCTGCCACATCACCTCCGGCAGGCGGGCCAGCCCTGCGCCGACGTGCTCGGCACGGGTCGCCACGCTGACCAGGCCGGCGCCGCAACGCAGCGCTGCCTCACTGCTGAGCATCACTGCGCCGCCGGTGCCCAGGTCGCCGCCAATCACCAGCACATGGCCGAAATCGCCCTTGTGGGCATCGGCGGCGCGGGGCGGCAGCCCGGCCAAGGTCAGGCTACTCAGCAGTAATGGGGGGTGTTTGGTCTGAGGCATGGGGTCAAAGGCTCCGATGTCTGGCAGAATTATACGCACCTCCGCTCGTAATGCTTGTTCATCCATGTCCGCCAATCTCCCAGACATCGCCACACTGGCCCAATCGATCAAGGATTGGGGCCGCGAACTCGGTTTTGCCCATGTCGGCATCGCCGGCGTCGACCTTGGCGAGCACGAACAGCACCTGCAGCGCTGGCTGGCTGCCGGCTACAACGGCGAGATGGAGTACATGGGCGACCATGGCCACAAGCGCTCGCGCCCGGCCGAGCTGATCCCCGGCACGCTGCGGGTGCTTTCGCTGCGCATGGACTACCTGCCCGGCGACACGCAGATGGCCAAGCGCCTGGCGGAACCGGAAAAGGCCTACATCTCGCGCTACGCCCTGGGCCGCGATTACCACAAGCTGGTGCGCAAACGCGTGCAGCACTTCGCCGATCGCATCCAGGAGGCCATCGGCCCCTTTGGCTACCGTGCCTTCGTCGACAGCGCCCCGGTGCTGGAGAAGGCCCTGGCCCAGGAGGCCGGCCTGGGCTGGATCGGCAAGAACACCCTGTTGCTCAACCGCAAGGCCGGCAGCTATTTCTTCCTGGCCGAGCTGTTCGTCGACCTGCCGCTGCCGATTGATGGCGTGCAAGGTAGCGACCATTGCGGGCGCTGCCAGGCGTGCCTGGACATCTGTCCGACCCAGGCTTTTGTTGGGCCTTACCAGCTCGATGCGCGGCGTTGCATTTCGTACCTGACTATCGAATTGCGCGGTGCCATTCCACTGGAACTGCGGCCATTGATTGGTAACCGGGTGTTCGGTTGCGACGATTGCCAGATCGTCTGTCCTTGGAACCGTTTCGCCAAGACCACAACCGAAGACGACTTCATGCCCCGCCGGGGGCTGGACAATATCGAGCTGGCCGAGTTGTTCCTGTGGGATGAAAAGCGTTTTCTCGGCTGCACCGAGGGTTCGCCCCTGCGGCGGGCGGGGTATGAGCGGTTTTTGCGTAACCTGGCGGTGGGGCTGGGGAATGCGCCTTCGACCATTCCCGTCTTGGAAGCGCTCAACGCGCGGCGGGATGATCCTTCGGAGCTGGTACGCGAGCACGTGGAGTGGGCCCTGGCTCGCCACGACGCCCTTTGACGCCTGTTGGCTTTTGGCTTTTGGCTTTTGGCTTTTGGCTTTTGGCTTTTGGCTTTTGGCTTTTGGCTTTTGGCTTTTGGCTTTTGGCTTTTGGCGATCAGAAGGTTAACTCCACAGCCAACTAGCGACAGCTGCGTCAGCCTAGGCGCCGCCCGTACCTTCGCGACTTCAGGAGGCCTCCGCAGGCCTTGCGGAGGGAGGTGACGGGCATGGATGCCCGTCAAGCGCTGGGGCCCAGGATGGGCCCTGCAGCGCGGTCCTCCCGGGAGCAAGGCCGGAGTGAGGGGACCCGGAGCGAAGCGTAGGGCCGGATGAATGGAGCGCAGCGTTTTTTGGTTACTTTTTGTCGCGTTTGACAAAAAGTGACTCGCCGTAAGGGCGAAAAGGTGACTATGCGTCATTATAGCCAATGAATGCGCTTACAACTGTAAAAACCCACGCCGATCGCATTTGACTTTGACTTTGACTTTGACTTTGACTTTTAGAGTCATGTGTTTTGAAAGTTATATGCGCATTCATTTGCGATGGTGACGCAAAGTCACCTTTCCGCCCTTACGGCGGGTCCCTTTTTGAAGGATCTGTAGAGACCGGACACATCGCTGACACATGTGCGCAGACATGGTTGACACATTATGGTCCGTAATCAGGTTTATTCA
>NZ_JAJSRC010000038.1:0-49202 GCF_021283245.1 Pseudomonas sp. NMI760_13
ACCAAAAAATCCTCGCTCCATTCATCCGGCCCCTACGCTTCGCTCCGGGGTTCCCTCGCTCCGTTCTTGCTCCCGGGAGGACCGCGCTGAACGCCCCATCCTGGGGCGCAGCGCTTGACGGGCATCCATGCCCGTCACCTCCCTCCGCAAGAACTCCGCTCGGCCTCCTGAAGTCGCAATTGGCGTCGCCTGAACTACCGCGCACTTAGAAGCAAGATCAAGATCAAGAGATACGAATTGATTTCAAAGTCGACAGATATACTAGGTGCTTCAGATGGGACAAGAAAGATATCCCACTACATGCAAGTTATCGTAGCCAACCAGATCTAAACAAAAAATTGGCGGAAGGCAGCGGGAGTCGAACCTGCCCGGGAACGGCTGCCGTCCCCAACCGGGTTTGAAGCCCGGCCGCGCCACCGGGCGCGATTGCCTTCCTTGAAATCAGGGCCCGCGTTGCAACTGGGCCAGGGCGCTGTCGACGCGGATATGCCGCTGGTCGCCGACCCGCCGGGTCAGGCCAACGCGGTCGAAGTACTCGAGTATCTGCACACTGCGCTTGCGACCGATGCCCAACATATCGCGAAACGCCGCAACCTGCACTATCGGCGATGCCTCGGCCTGCTGCAACAACAGCTCTGCCATGCGCCTTAGCGTCACCTCCGGGTAGAACAGGTCACGCACCACCTGGTGCAACAGGCCCAGGCGGGCGAGCTTGCGCAGCAGCAGGCGCACCTCGGCCTCCTCGCAGCGCTCCTCGGCAGCCAGCGTACGCACCCAGGGCGGATCGAACTCACCCGCCAGCAAGCGCGGCAGCAAGCGCTCCCACAGTGCAGTATCGGCTTCGCTCAACTGAACCTTGTGCCCAGGCAGATGCAGCCACGGACCACTGCTGCTGATCCCCCCTTCGCCCAGCAGCTCATCCAGCAGGCTGACAAACGCCGGACGCTCCAGCGGCATCGCGGTAAAGCGGCGCAGGCGGTCGCGGTCCGGGCCAAGCTGGTCGGGCTCCTGTTCATGGAACTGCGCCAGCCGCGCCAGCACCTGCTGCTTGAGTGAATGCCACTGCTGGCGTGAGAACAGCAACTGGCCCTGGCGGGTGGCGATAACCTGCACATCCTCCGGCAACTGCCAGGTCTCGCGCAGACGGTTGAACTGGCGCTCGAGGCGCTGCGGATCGAGCCCGCCGGGTGCAGTTTCGAGCAACGCCGGCAGGGCCTGCTCCAGTTCAGTGACATCACGCAGTACCTGCAGCTGGCGCAGGCGTACCTCGCTGCGTCGCTGTCGGCTCGGCGCAAAGGGATCGAGCACGCGGCCACCGCCGAGGGTGCGCTGGGCGCGCTGGTCGCGCAGCACCAGCCGATCGCCATGCACCGCCTGCAACGGCGCGTTGAGCAGCAACTGGGCGAACATGCGCTGGCCGGCGCCGAGCCGTTCACCCTCCAACAACGCAACACGGGCCGTGACATCCTGGGTCCCCAGGTGCACATGCACCGCGCTGAAATGCTCGAACGTCCGGGTCTCGCCCGGCAGCAAGGTGAAATCGATATCGACCCGCACGCTCGGTGCATGCAGCCACTGCGGCACCAGCCAGTCGCCCCGGTGCACCTGCTCTGCCGCCAGCCGTTCAGCGCTGATGTTCAACGCGACCCGCTGCCCGGCCTCGGCCACCAGCGCCGCCTGGTTCTGCGCATGCAGGCCACGCACCCGCACCGGCTTGCCGGCCTTGCCCAGCAACAGCGTGTCACCGGCGCTGACCTGCCCGGCCAGGGCCGTCCCGGTGACCACCACGCCCGCCCCGGACACCGCGAAGGCGCGGTCCACGGCCAGGCGGAATCCGCCCCGCACACTGCGTCGACGCACCTGGGCCTCGGCGGCCAGCAACGCTTCGCGCAAGGCGTCGATACCCTCGCCACTCAGGCTCGACACCGGGAACTGCGGTACCCCGGCGTATGGCCCGGGCGCCAGCAGCGTGATGACTTGCGCCTGGACTTCGGCCAAGCGTTGCGGCTCGACCCGGTCGCACTTGCTGATGACTACCAGCGCCTGGGGAATGCCCAGCAACTCGATGATCGACAAGTGCTCGCGGGTCTGCGGCATCACCCCGTCGTCGGCGGCGACCACCAGCAGCACCAGATCAATGCCATGGGCGCCGGCGAGCATGTTGTGGATAAAACGCTCATGGCCGGGCACATCGATGAAACCCGTCAGCGGAGCACCTTCGGCCAGCGCGGCATAGCGGTAGCCGAGGTCGATGGTCATGCCCCGGGCGCGCTCCTCCTGGCGCGTGTCGCCGGCCTGGCCGGTCAGGGCCTGGAGCAGCGCGGTCTTGCCGTGGTCGATGTGGCCGGCGGTACCGACGATCACTGCACTGGCCCCAGTTGCAACCTCGGCAGCTGCGCCAGCCACTGGGCCTCGTCGTCCAGCTGGCGCAGGTCGAGCCACAGGGCATCGTCGTCGATGCGGCCCAGTACCGGCACCGGCAGGTCACGCAGCGCCCGCTCCAGTACATGCAGGCTGCGCCCACGCAGTTTCTTCGACACCTGCGGACGCAGGCACAAGGCCGCGCTGGGCAGGCGCGCCACAGGTTGGCTGCCGCTGCCGATCATGCCCAGGGCTGGTTCGACGCTGACTGCCCATTGCGCCCCCAGCCGCGCGGCCAGTTCAGGCGCCAGGCGCTCGGCCTGGGCGGCAATTTCGGGCTGGGGCCGGGTGAGCAGGCGCAGGCTCGGCAGGCGCTCGGCCAGGCGGTCCGGATTGCGGTACAGCGCCAGCACCGCTTCGAGCGCCGCGAGGGTGATCTTGTCCACCCGCAGGGCACGCTTGAGCGGGTTCTTCTTGATCTTCGCGATCAGCTCCTTGCGCCCGACGATGATCCCCGCCTGCGGCCCGCCGAGCAGCTTGTCGCCACTGAAAGTGACGATGTCGGCCCCATCGGTCAGGGCCTGACGCACGGTCGGCTCGGCCGGCAGGCCCCAGCGGGTCAGGTCGAGCAGGCTGCCGCTGCCCAGGTCTTCGAGCAGCGGCAGCTCATGTGCATGGGCAATGCGCGCCAGTTCCGCAGTGGGCACCTGGGTAGTGAAACCCTGGATGCTGTAGTTGCTGCAGTGCACACGCATCAGCAGCCCCGTGCGCGGGTTGATCGCGCCTTCGTAGTCGCGGGCGTGGGTGCGGTTGGTGGTGCCGATCTCATGCAGCTTCACGCCGGCGCGGGCCATGATGTCGGGGATGCGGAAGGCGCCGCCGATCTCGATCAGTTCGCCACGGGAGATGATGCCTTCCTTGCGTGCGCCCAGGCTGTTGAGCGCCAGCAGCACGGCGGCGGCGTTGTTGTTGACCACCGTGACGGCCTCGGCGCCGGTCAGTTCACGGAGCAGGCCTTCGATCAGGTCGTCGCGGTCGCCGCGCTTGCCGGTGTTGAGGTCGAACTCCAGGTTCAGCGGGTAGCGGGCGGCGGTCTGCATGGCGTCGACCGCTTCCTCGGGCAGCAAGGCCCGGCCGAGGTTGGTGTGCAGCACCGTGCCGGTGAGGTTGAACACCCGACGTACCTGGCTGCGTTGCTGGATGGCCAGGCGTTCGCCGGCTCGGCCCAGGAGAACTTCGGCGGTCAGTTCGGCGGCACTCAGTTGGCCGAGGCGAGCAGGCTCGCGCAGGTCGTCGAGCAATTGGCGCAGGGCGGCCAGCGTGGCGTCACGACCGTGGCGGTCGATCAGTGGGGCGCAGGCTGGGTGGCGCAGCAGGGTGTCGATGGAGGGCAGGCGTGGGGTGTCGCTGGCGAGGGTTGAAGACATTCGGTACTACCTTTGACTGATCCGTTGTCTGTTCCGGCCCTTTCGCGGGGCAAGCCCGCTCCTACAGGAAGCGCGTTGGCGTCGAAACCAGCGCTGTACCTGTAGGAGCGGGCTTGTCCCGCGAAGAAGGCAACTCGGTGTAGCAGTGTAGACAATTACCCCCTAGCCCGGTGCCAACAGCAGATTCGGCGCCAGCCGATGGAAGCCCTCCTCATCCAGGCGCATGTCCAGCGCCAGGCTCGCCAGGTCGTCGGCCAACGGCTCGGCCGCAGCGTCGTTCTCCAGGTAGCACTGCTTGAGGTAGTTCTGGCACCCCGGGCAGCACTCGGCACGCAGCGGCGCCTTGCCTGGCGCGTGGCGGTCATCCTCGAGGTTGCTGTAGCGCAGGTCCTTGCTCGACTCGCAGTACACGCACTTGACCCGCACAACATGCCATTCGCAGGCACACAGCGAGCAGGCCAGGTAGCGCAGGCCATTGTGCTTGCCGCGATTGCGCACCACCCCGGCCATCGCCGGCGAGCCGCAGGCCGGGCACTGGGCCAGGCTGCCGGCGGGTTTGAGCTCAGGCGCAGGCAAGGCCAGCAGCCAGCTGGACCACGCCGCCTGCAACGCGGCGCCGATAAAGGGCACCAGCGCCGCCGGTACCGCGTCGTACTGGCCGCCGAGCAGGGCGATGCCCCAGCCTTTGCGTTGCGCCTCATCGCTGCCGCGCAACGTCCCCAGCGCGTCCGCCAGCGGCCCATCAGGCTCCGCGGCGAAATGCTCGAGCAACGCCTGCAACCAGACCAGCCACGGCCCTTCACGTACCAGGCTGTCGGCCGTCAGCGGCGGCAGGCCATGACTTATGCACAGGCGCTGGCGCTCTTCGGCCACTGGCACCCCAGCAGGTGGGTTATCCACAAGCTGCTGCTGAATCCGGCATAGCCGGGCCATCAACCGCAGGTAGTCGCTTAGGGCGTTGCCCTCGGCCAGCTGCTCAAGCCGGTTGGCGCGCACCTCGAAGAGGTTGGCGGTGGGCAGGTGCAGGAACGGCGGCATCACTGCCGACGCTTCGATCTGCCCGGGTTCGAGAATCGTGCTCAAACGGTCATCCTTCTTTTCCACTGTGGTTGTGCGGCGTCTTGTCGCCGGTCACGTCCCGGTACCACAGTTCATGGTGCTTGCGTGCCCAGGCGCGGCTGACCCAGCCATGCAGCATGGCGCCGATCGAGCCCTTGATCCAGATCCCGGCATAGATGTGCACGATGATGCTGAGGATCAGCACGAACGCCGCCAGGGCATGCAGCAGCGCGGACAGGCGAATGACGTCGATGCCGAACCAATGGCTGAAGTACGCGCGCCAGATCACCACGCCGCTGACCAGCAGCACCAGCATGCAGGCCAGCAAGGTCCAGAACAGCAGCTTCTGCCCGGCGTTGTACTTGCCGATCGGCGGCACGCCCTCTTCCTTGTTGAGCATCACCCGGTCGATGCGGCGCAGCCACAGGCGGTCGTTGGCGGTGATGAAGTTGGCGCGCCAGAAGCGCAGCACCAGCCCGAGGAAGAACACGAACATGGCCACGCCGATGAACGGATGGAGGATCCGCGTCCACGGCCCGCCGCCGAACAGGTGGCTGAGCCAGAACAGCGCCGGGTGGAACAGCGCCAGCCCCGAAAGGCCGGCCAGCACGAACAGGATCGCCACGACCCAGTGGTTGCTCCGTTCGTTGGCGTTGTAGCGCAGGATAGGCTTGTTGTCGTTCATGGCCGTTGCTCCCCCTGCCCGCCCGGGCGGTTCGGATCATAGACATGCACCGCCGGGTCCACCTGGTGGACCGTGTCATCCACAGGTGTCGGATGCTCGTCCTCCTCGACTCGCTGCGGCCCCACGCGCACATAGTGGAAGAACCCGGCCAGTACCGCCGCGCCCATGGCCAGCAGCGCCAGCGGCTTGCTGAAGCCCTTCCACAGCCCCACCAGCGGGCTGATCACAGGCTGGTCCGGCAGGCCGGCGTAGATCCGCGGCGTGTCGGCGTGATGCAACACATACATCACATGGGTGCCACCGACCCCGTCCGGATCGTACAGCCCGGCGTTCTCGTACCCCCGCGACTTCAGGTCGACGATGCGCTCGTCGGCATGCACCTTCATCTCCTCCTTGCTGCCGAAGACAATCGCCCCGGTCGGGCAGGTCTTCACACAAGCCGGCTCCAGGCCGACACTCACGCGGTCAGAGCACAGGGTGCACTTGTACGCCTTGTGGTCCTTCTGCGAGATGCGCGGGATGTTGAACGGGCAGCCGGTGATGCAGTAGCCGCAACCGATACAATGGTCCTGGTTGAAGTCGACGATGCCGTTGGCGTGCTTGATGATCGCCCCCGGGCTCGGGCAGGCCTTCAGGCAGCCAGGGTCCGCGCAGTGCATGCAGCCGTCCTTGCGGATCAGCCACTCCAGGTTGCCGTCGTCGCGCTCGTGCTCGGTAAAGCGCATCAGGGTCCAGGTCTCGGCGCTGAGGTCCTGGGGATTGTCATAGGTGCCGTGGTTGTGGCCGACCTCGTCACGCAGTTCGTTCCACTCCGAGCACGCCACCTGGCAGGCCTTGCAGCCGATGCACTTGGTGGTGTCGATCAGCTTGGCGACTTCCTGCTGCTGGCGTACCGAGGGCGGTACGGTGGTGGTGGCCGAGCGGGCGATGATGTCTTGGCTGGCCATCAGAGTTTCTCCACTTTGACGAGGAACGACTTGGACTCCGGTGTCTGCGTGTTGCCGTCACCGAGGAACGGCACCAGGGTGTTGGTCAGGTAGCCATGCCGGGTGGCACCGGTGAAGCCCCAGTGCAACGGGATGCCGATCTGGTGCACGGTCTGGTTGTTGACCTGCAGCGGACGGATCCGCTTGGTCACCACCGCCACCGCATCGATATGTCCGCGCTTGCTCGATACCCGCACCCGGTCGCCAGCCTTGATGCCCTTCTCGTTCGCCAGCACCTCGCCGATCTCGACGAACTGCTCGGGCTGGGCGATGGCGTTGAGCCGGCAATGCTTGCTCCAGAAGTGGAAGTGCTCGGTCAGCCGGTAGGTGGTCGCCGCATGGGGGAACTCGTCGTGGGTGCCGAGGGTGTCCCACACCGAATCGAAGATCCGCCCGGCCGGGTTGCTGGTGGCCTTCTTGTTCTGCGGATGCAGCGGGTTGATGCCGATCGGCGTCTCGAACGGCTCGTAGTGCTCGGGGAACGGCCCCTCGGCCATCTTGTCGATGGCGAAGAACCGCGCCACGCCCTCGGGGTTCATGATGAACGGGTTCATCCCCGCTTCCGGTGGCGAGTCGACCTTGAAGTCCGGCACGTCGGTGCCGGTCCAGGCCTTGCCGTTCCACCACACCAGGCGCTTCTTCTCCGGGTCCCACGGCTTGCCTTGCGGGTCGCTGGAGGCACGGTTGTAGAGGATGCGCCGGTTGGCCGGCCAGGCCCAGGCCCAGTTCTGTACCTGGTGCATGCCATACGGGTCGCTGTTGTCGCGCCGGGCCATCTGGTTGCCCTGCTCGGTCCAGCTGCCGGCGAAGATCCAGCAGCCGGACGCGGTGCTGCCGTCGTCCTTCATCTGGGCGAAGCCGGCCAGCTGCTGGCCGGCCTTGAGCGTGGCACCGGTGGCGTCGGTGAGGTCGCTGACCGCCCAGCCGTTCATCTCCTTGGCCAACTCCTCGGGCGAAGGCTCTTCAGGCACCTTGTACGGCCAACTGATGTTGAGCATCGGGTCGGGGTAGGCGCCGCCTTCGGCCTGATAGCGCTTGCGCAGGCGCAGGAACAGCTCGCTCATGATGCGCACGTCGGTACGGGTCTCGCCCGGACCGTCGGCGCCTTTCCAGTGCCACTGCAGCCAGCGGCTGCTGTTGACCAGCGAGCCGTCCTCCTCGGCGAAGCAGGTGGTGGGCAGGCGGATCACCTCGGTCTGGATGTTGGCGGTGTCGACGTCGTTGAACGGGCCGGCGTTGCGCCAGAACTCCGAGGTCTCGGTGGCCAGCGGGTCCATGATGACCAGCCATTTGAGCTTGGCCAGGGCCGCGGTGACGCGGTTCTTGTCCGGCAGCGCGGCGATCGGGTTGAAGCCCTGGCACATGTAGCCGTTGACCTTGCCCTGGCCCATCATCTCGAACATGCGCAGCACGTCGTAGGCCGGCACGTCGAGCTTGGGCAGCCAGTCGTAGCCCCAGTTGTTGGCCACGGTGGCGTTGGCGCCGTACCAGGCCTTCATCAGGCTGACGTGGAACTTGCCGTAGTTCTGCCAGTACGACAGCTGCCCCGGGCGCAGCGGTTTGGAGGCGCGCTTGTCGATGTAGGCGGTGTAGTCCTGCTCGGCATCACCGGCCAGGGTCAGGTAACCCGGCAGCGAGTTCGACAGCAGCCCCAGGTCAGTCAGGCCCTGGATGTTGGAGTGACCGCGCAGGGCGTTGACCCCGCCACCCGGCATGCCGACGTTGCCCAGCAGCAACTGCACCATGGCCGCGCTGCGAATGATCTGCGCGCCGATCGAGTGCTGGGTCCAGCCCAGGGCGTAGAGAATCGTCATGGTCTTGCCCGGCGTCGAGCAGGTGGCGATCTCTTCCCAGATCTTCATCATCTGGTCCTGGGGCATGCCGCAGGTCATGCTCGCCAGTTCCGGCGTGTAGCGGCTGTAGTGCTGCTTCATCAGCTGGTATACGCAACGCGGGTGCTGCAGGGTCGGATCGACCTTGGCGAAACCGTCCTCGCCCAGCTCGTAGCCCCAGCCGGACTTGTCGGCGTACACGCGCTTGGCCGCGTCGTAGCCGCTGAACAGCCCGTCCTCGAAGCCATAGTTCTCTTTGACGATGAACGACACGTCGGTGTAGTTGCGCACGTACTCGTGCTGGATCTTGTCGTTGCTCAGCAGGTAGTTGATCAGCCCGCCCATGAAGGCGATGTCGCTGCCGGTACGGATCGGCGCGTAATAATCGGCCACCGAGGCGGTACGGGTAAACCGCGGGTCGACCACGATCAGCCGCGCCTTGTTGTGCGCCTTGGCTTCGGTCACCCACTTGAAGCCACACGGGTGCGCTTCAGCGGCGTTGCCGCCCATCACCAGGACCAGGTTTGCGTTGGCGATATCAGACCAGTGATTGGTCATCGCGCCACGGCCATACGTCGGGGCAAGACTTGCCACCGTCGGGCCGTGTCAGACACGCGCCTGGTTATCGAACCCCAGCATGCCCAGCGAACGGATCACCTTGTGCGTCATGTAACCCGCTTCGCTGGAAGCGGCGGACGCGGCGAGAAAGCCCGTGGTGAGCCAGCGGTTGACCGTCTGGCCCTGGGCATTCTTCTCGATGAAGTTGGCGTCGCGGTCCTGTTTCATCAGGTCGGCGACACGATCGAGGGCTTCGTCCCAGTCGATGCGGGTCCACTCGCTGCTGCCCGGCTTGCGCACCTCGGGGTACTTGAGGCGGCTGGGGCTGTGGATAAAGTCCAGCAGACCGGCGCCTTTCGGGCACAGGGTGCCGCGGTTGACCGGATGGTCCGCGTCGCCCTCGATGTGGATGATGTTCTGTTTGACGTTCTTGCCCGCGTCACCCTGGCTGTACATGATCAGGCCGCAGCCGACCGAGCAGTAAGGACAGGTGTTACGGGTTTCTTTGGTATGCGCCAGCTTGAAGTGGCGCACCTGCTCGGCGAACGCGGGTGTCGGGGCCATGCCCAACGCCGCGAGGCTCGAGCCTCCAAGGCCGACGGCGGCGACCTTGAAGAATTGCCGACGGTTGAGATCCATCGTGCACTCCTGATCAGGTTCTCGGGCGCACGGGACTTGGCCGGCGCCTCAGGGACTTCACGGTGGCGGTGGACAGAGACCGCCAGCTGTTAAGCCTAGTCAAGAATCTGCAAAGCGCGATGATCTGGATCAGGCGCGAGGCAAATCGCCTTCTCCCCCATACAAATCCTACATTGCTACCGGAAATGGACTACGCCCCGACACATTCTGTGCCTGTTAGGTTGATGGATCACACATGGAGGAGGACCGCAGGCATGAACATCAAGCACCTCTTGACCACACTTTTGATCGGCATCCCAGTACTCGCTCAACCCAGCATGGCGGCAACAGCAGGCGATGATCACGCCCCTCCCGCCGCGTTGCAGATCACCGCCGAGCGAGCACGGGCCATGGCCGATGCCGCCGAGCGTGCCGCACGCGCCCAAGGCTTTGCCATCGTCATCAGCATTGTCGACAACCATGGCAACCTGAAGTACTTCCAGCGCATGGATGGCACCAGCAGCGGCAGCATCCAGGTCGCGCAGCTCAAAGCCGAGACATCCGCCCGTTTCCCGCTGTCGTCCCGCTCGCTCGGCGAGCGCAGCGCCGCGTTGCCCGCCAATCCCTACGCCTCGCTGCCCGGCTTCACCCTACTGGAAGGCGGACTGCCGATCATGGATGTCAACGGCAGGCATATCGGTGGAATCGGTATCAGCGGAGCGACGCCGGAACTGGACGCCCAATTTGCAAGGACGGCACTCGAAGAGGGCTGATCCTGGCAGGCGCCTGCCTGGTTGCCCAGACAAAAAGAAACCCGCTTCAGGCATGAAGCGGGTTTCTTGTTACAACTTCGTTCCACAAGGGCGCCATGGGTGCCCCAGGAATGGATCAGAACGGAATATCGTCGTCGAAGCTGTCGAAGTCAGCGGCTGGCTGCGGAGCCGGCTGTTGCGGCGCCGGGCGCTGTGGCGCCTGCTGCGGACGCGGAGCTTGCTGGCGCGGAGCCTGGTTGTACTGCTGCTGCTGGCCACCCTGGTTGTAGTTGTTACCACCACCCTGGTTGTATTGGTCGCCACCACCCTGCTGACCCTGAGGACGCCCGCCGAGCAACTGCATGGTGCCGTTGATGTCGACGATGATCTCGGTGGTGTAGCGCTTGATACCGTCCTTTTCCCACTCGCGGGTCTGCAGCTTGCCTTCGATGTAGCACTGCGAACCCTTGCGCAGGTACTCGCCGGCAATCTCGGCAACCTTGCCGAACAGCGACACACGGTGCCACTCTGTACGCTCGACCTTCTGGCCCGACTGCTTGTCGGTCCACTGCTCGCTGGTGGCCAGGCTCAGGTTGGTCACGGCGTTACCGTTGGGCAGGTAGCGGACTTCGGGATCCTGACCGCAGGTACCGACCAGAATGACTTTGTTAACCCCACGGGCCATAACGTTCTCCTAGGCTTCGCACGCCGCAGAGGCTGGGTTCACCAGACGCTCGAGGGTCGCACGGTCCAAAATTTTCGTATCCAGTTTGATATAGATGGCGGCTTCTTCTGCCACCACCACGGCGTCGGTCACACCCGGCACGGCCATCAGGCGCTCGGTCAGCCCGGCTTCCCGGACCGCTTCAGGCGTCAGCGGCATGCGCAGGCTGGTCACGTACGGCGGCTCATTCATGCGCAACGCAGTGAGCAACCACAGGACGCACAACACCGCGCATCCCAGGAACACCATGCTCAAGCCACCGTGCTGGAACAACCAGCCACCGAGGATGCCTCCCAGCGCGGCGCCGAGGAACTGGCTGGTGGAGTACACCCCCATCGCCGTCCCCTTGCCACCGGCAGGTGACACCTTGCTGACCAGCGAAGGCAAGGATGCCTCCAGCAGGTTGAATGCAGTAAAGAATACCACGGTGCCGATCACCAGTCCGCGCAAGTTGTCAGCCCACTGCCAGAAGAACACCTCCACCAGCAGCAGGACACTGACCGCGCCGAGCAACACGCGTTTCATCTTGCGCTTCTTTTCCCCGTAGATGATGAAGGGGATCATTGCAAAAAATGAAACCAGCAACGCGGTCAGGTACACCCACCAGTGCTCCTCCTTGGGCAGCCCGCCGCGCTCGACGAAGGCCAGGGGCAGCGCCACGAAGCTGGCCATCAGGATCGCGTGCAGCACGAAGATGCTGATATCCAGGCGCAGAAGGTCCGGATTGCGCAGGGTCGGACCTAGAGCCTGACGGGCGACACCGGACTCGCGATGGGCCAACACATTGTGCGAATTGGGCACGACGAAGGCGATCAGGCCGATGCCGACCAGGGCAAGTCCTGCGGTGGCAAGGAACAATCCTGACAAGCCAAAGGCGCGGGTCAACAGCGGGCCGACCACCATCGCCACGGCGAACGACAGGCCGATGCTCATGCCGATCATGGCCATGGCCTTGGTCCGGTGCTGCTCGCGGGTCAGGTCGGAGAGCAACGCCATCACCGCCGCGGAAATGGCCCCCGCGCCCTGCAGGATGCGCCCGGCGATCACGCCCCAGATGGAATCGGCCTGGGCCGCCAGCACGCTGCCCAGGGCGAAGATGATCAACCCCACGTAGATCACCGGACGGCGGCCGATGCGGTCGGAAATCACCCCGAACGGAATCTGCAGCACGGCCTGGGTCAGGCCGTAGGCGCCGATGGCCAGGCCGATCAGCGCAGGCGTGGCACCGGCCAGGTCCATGCCGTAGGTGGCCAGCACCGGCAGTACCATGAACATGCCCAGCATACGAAAGGCGAAGACCAGGGCCAGGCCGCTGGCGGCGCGGGTTTCGCTGCCACTCATGCGCTCGTTGTGGGTGTCGTGCATGGATTAACCTCGTGTGAACCGGCGGCGATTCTATCAGTCCGACGCCTTGGCGGCATATACGCGACGCTTTGCCGCGTCATGGCAGCGCGCCGTATACTCCTTTGTTTATGCCCGCCGAGCGAGGCCGTAGTGGACAAGATCCTGATCCGTGGGGCACGTACCCACAACCTGAAGAACATTGACCTGACCCTGCCTCGGGACAAGCTGATCGTGATCACCGGCCTGTCCGGATCCGGCAAGTCCTCGCTGGCATTCGACACGCTGTATGCCGAAGGCCAACGCCGCTACGTCGAGTCGCTGTCGGCCTATGCCCGGCAGTTCCTGTCGATGATGGAAAAGCCCGACGTCGACACCATCGAAGGTCTGTCGCCAGCGATCTCCATCGAGCAGAAGTCGACCTCGCACAACCCGCGCTCGACCGTCGGTACCATCACCGAGATCTACGACTACCTGCGCTTGCTCTATGCCCGCGTCGGCACACCGCGCTGCCCGGACCACGATATCCCACTGGAGGCGCAAACGATCAGCCAGATGGTCGACCTGGTGCTGGAAAAGCCCGAAGGCAGCAAGCTGATGCTGCTGGCCCCGGTGATCCGCGAGCGCAAGGGCGAGCATCTGGCGGTGTTCGACGAGCTGCGCGCCCAGGGTTTCGTCCGCGCCCGGGTCAACGGCAAGCTCTACGAGCTCGACGAACTGCCCAAGCTGGATAAACAGAAGAAGCACAGCATCGATGTGGTGGTGGACCGCTTCAAGGTTCGCGCCGACCTGCAGCAGCGCCTAGCCGAGTCATTCGAGACCGCCCTCAAGCTGGCCGACGGCATTGCCCTGGTCGCACCGATGGACGATGAGGAAGGCGAGGAGGCGATCTTTTCCGCGCGCTTTGCCTGCCCGATCTGCGGCCATGCGATCAGCGAGCTGGAGCCCAAGCTGTTCTCCTTCAACAACCCGGCCGGTGCCTGCCCGACCTGCGACGGCCTGGGGGTGAAGCAGTTCTTCGACACCAAGCGCCTGGTCAACGCCGAGCTGACCCTGGCCGAAGGCGCGATACGTGGCTGGGACCGGCGCAACGTCTATTACTTCCAGATGCTCGGCTCACTCGCCGCGCACTACGGTTTCAGTCTCGAGGAACCGTTCGGCGAGCTGTCGGCCGAGCACCAGAAGGTCATCCTGCAGGGCAGCGGCAAGCAGAGCGTCGATTTCAAGTACCTCAACGACCGTGGCGACATCGTCAAGCGCTCGCATCCTTTCGAAGGCATCGTACCCAACCTCGAGCGCCGCTACCGCGAGACCGAATCGGCCACCGTGCGCGAGGAGCTGGCCAAGTTCCTCGGCACCCAGCCCTGCCCCGACTGCCGCGGCACCCGCCTGCGCCGCGAGGCCCGCCATGTATGGGTCGGCGAGAAGACCCTGCCGGCGGTGACCAACCTGCCGATCGGTGAAGCCAGCAACTATTTCAGCGACCTAACCCTGACCGGCCGCCGTGGCGAGATCGCGGCGAAGATCCTCAAGGAGATCTGCGAGCGCCTGCAGTTCCTGGTCAACGTCGGCCTCGATTACCTGACGCTGGACCGCAGCGCCGATACCCTGTCCGGCGGCGAGGCCCAGCGTATCCGCCTGGCCAGCCAGATCGGCGCCGGCCTGGTGGGAGTGATGTACATCCTCGATGAACCGTCCATCGGTCTTCATCAGCGGGACAACGACCGCCTGCTGGCCACCCTCAACCACCTGCGCGACCTGGGCAACACGGTGATCGTGGTAGAGCACGACGAGGACGCCATCCGCCTGGCCGACTACGTGGTGGATATCGGCCCGGGCGCTGGCGTGCATGGAGGCCAGATCGTCGCCGAGGGCTCGCCCGAGGAAGTCATGGCGCACCCCGACTCGCTGACCGGCAAATACCTGTCCGGGCGCAAGAAGATCGTCGTTCCGGCCAAGCGCACCCCGCGCAACAAGAAGCTGTCGCTCAAGCTCAAGGGCGCGCGCGGCAACAACCTGCAGAACGTCGACCTGGAAGTGCCGATCGGCCTGCTGACCTGCGTGACAGGCGTGTCCGGCTCGGGCAAGTCGACGCTGATCAACAACACCCTGTTCCCCCTCGCCGCCACCGCGCTCAACGGCGCGAGCAGCCTGGAGGCCGCGCCGCACGCCAGCGTCGATGGCCTGCAGCACCTGGACAAGGTCGTGGATATCGACCAGAGCCCGATCGGCCGCACGCCTCGGTCCAACCCGGCGACCTACACCGGCATCTTCACGCCGATCCGCGAGCTGTTCGCCGGCGTGCCGGAGTCGCGCTCCCGTGGCTACGGCCCGGGGCGCTTCTCGTTCAACGTCAAGGGCGGGCGCTGCGAGGCCTGCCAGGGTGACGGCCTGATCAAGGTGGAAATGCACTTCCTGCCGGACATCTACGTGCCCTGCGACGTGTGCAAGAGCAAGCGTTACAACCGCGAAACCCTGGAGATCAAGTACAAGGGCAAGAACATCCACGAGGTGCTGGAAATGACCATCGAGGATGCCCGCGAGTTCTTCGACGCGGTCCCGGCCCTGGCGCGCAAGCTGCAGACGCTGATGGATGTCGGCCTGTCGTACATCAAGCTGGGACAATCGGCGACCACCCTGTCGGGTGGCGAGGCGCAGCGGGTCAAGCTGTCACGCGAGCTGTCCAAGCGCGACACCGGCAAGACCCTGTATATCCTCGACGAACCGACCACCGGCCTGCACTTCGCCGATATCCAGCAACTGCTGGACGTGCTGCACCGCCTGCGTGACCACGGCAATACCGTGGTGGTGATCGAGCACAACCTGGATGTGATCAAGACTGCCGACTGGCTGGTGGACCTTGGGCCTGAGGGTGGCTCCAAGGGTGGGCAGATCATTGCCTGCGGTACGCCGGAGGAACTGGCCGAGAAGAAGCAGTCGTATACCGGGCATTACCTGAAGCCGCTGCTGGAGCGGGATCGGGCTTGAGGCATTGGGGGCGCTTTGCGCGCCTTTCGCGGCACAAGGCCGCTCCTACATTTGAACGCGTCAATCAAAAGATTACGCGATCGCCTGTAGGAGCGGCCTCGTGCCGCGAAAGGGCTGCAAGGCAGCCCCAAGCTTTTACATCTGCGACTGCAGGTAGTTCTCCAGGCCAATGGCCTTGATCAGCCCCTGCTGCTTCTCCAGCCAGTAGGTGTGATCTTCTTCAGTATCGGCCAGCTGCGCACGCAGGATATCGCGGCTGATGTAGTCCTTGTGCAGCTCGCACAGCTCGATGCCCTTGCACAGCGCGGCGCGGACCTTGTACTCGAGCTTCAGATCGGCCTCGATCATTTCCGGCACGGTGCTGCCAACGTGCAGGTCATCGGCGCGCATGTCCGGGGTGCCTTCGAGCATGAGGATACGGCGCATCAGGGCATCGGCGTGCTGCGTCTCTTCTTCCATCTCGTGGTTGATACGCTCGTAGAGCTTGCCCAAGCCCCAATCTTCGTACATCCGCGAGTGAATGAAGTACTGATCGCGTGCTGCCAGTTCGCCCTTCAGCAACGTGACGAGGTAGTTGATTACGTCCGGGTGACCTTGCATCGCCCTGATTCTCCCTGTGAATACGTCTATGGGACATAGTGTGAACCAGGTTTTGTTCGCGGTCACTGAAAAACGCGCAATTAGAAGCAAATAATCGGCTAAACAGTAGTGATATTCATTGAAAAACCGCCCAAACGAGGGCGGTTCTTGTTATCACTTCGACTTAGGCGAGGTTCACGCCCAAGGCCTTGGCGATGCCTTCTCCGTAGGCAGGATCTGCCTTGAAGAAGTACTGCAGTTGACGCTGGACGACATCCTCGCTGACGCCAGCCATGGTGCCGGCGATGTTGCCGATCAACAGCGCCTTCTGCTCATCGCTCATCAGGCGGAACAGCGCGCCGGCATGGCTGTAGTAGTCGTTGTCTTCGCGGTGGTCGTAGCGGTCCGCCGAACCGTTCAGGGCCAATGCCGGTTCTGCATGGCGCGGCGACTGCTTCGGCGCGTCCGCGTAGCTGTTGGGCTCGTAGTTCGGAGCACTGCCGTAGGCGCCGGTGGCCATGGAGCCATCGCGCTGGTAGCTGTGCACTGGGCAGCGTGGTGCATTGACCGGCAAGTGCTGGTGGTTGGTGCCTACGCGGTAGCGGTGAGCATCGGCATAGGCAAACACCCGGCCCTGCAGCATGCGGTCCGGCGACAGGCCAACCCCGGGCACCATGTTGCTGGGACCAAACGCCGCCTGCTCGACTTCGGCGAAGTAGTTGAGCGGGTTGCGGTTGAGCTCCAGCACGCCGACCTCGATCAACGGGTAGTCCTTCTGCGACCAGGTCTTGGTCACGTCGAAGGGGTTCTCGTCACGGCTGGCGGCCTCGGCTTCGCTCATCACCTGGATGCACACGCTCCAACGCGGGAAGTCGCCACGCTCGATGGCCTGGAACAGGTCGCGCTGGGCGTAGTCCGGGTCGCTGCCCGCCAGGCGGGCGGCCTCGGCCGGCGCCAGGTTCTTGATACCTTGCTGGGTCTTGAAGTGCCACTTGACCCAGGTGCGCTCACCCTTGGCGTTGATCAGGCTGTAGGTGTGGCTGCCGAAACCGTGCATGTGACGGTAGCCGTCCGGGATGCCTCGATCAGAGAACAGGATGGTGACCTGGTGCAGCGCCTCGGGCGAATGCGACCAGAAGTCCCACATCATCTGCGCGTTCTTCAGGTTGCTCTGCGGGTGACGCTTCTGGGTGTGGATGAAGTCGGGGAACTTCAGCGGATCACGGATGAAGAACACCGGGGTGTTGTTGCCGACGATGTCCCAGTTGCCTTCCTCGGTGTAGAACTTCACCGCGAAACCTCGCGGGTCGCGTTCGGTGTCCGCCGAGCCGCGTTCGCCGCCCACGGTGGAGAAGCGCAGGAACGTCTCGGTCTGCTTGCCGATGCTGTCGAACAGCTTGGCACTGGTGAGTTCAGTGATATCGCGGGTGACGGTGAAGGTCCCGTAGGCGCCGGAGCCCTTGGCGTGCACGCGACGCTCAGGGATGTTCTCGCGGTTGAAGTGGGCGAGCTTCTCGACCAGGTGGAAATCGTCGAGCAGCAGCGGGCCACGGGGGCCTGCGGAACGGGAATTCTGGTTGTCGGCTACGGGCGCGCCGCTTGCGGTGGTGAGAATCTTGCTCATGGGCTCTCCTGATCGGTCTTGAACTGCCGGCTAATCGGCTTGGAGAGAGTATTGTCGACCCATGTTACAAGAACAAATTCATTACCTGACTTACATCAATAGAAAATAACAATTTATAAGGCAACAAAAAACCGGGCCTAGGCCCGGTTCTTTGCAGCAGACAGAACGTCTTACTCGGCAGCTTCTACAGCACCACCGACCGGACGATCAACCAGCTCGACGTACGCCATAGGCGCGTTGTCGCCAGCGCGGAAACCGCACTTCAGGATGCGCAGGTAGCCGCCCTGACGGGTGGCGTAACGCTTGCCCAGGTCGTTGAACAGTTTGCCAACGGCGGACTTCGAACGGGTACGGTCGAAGGCCAGACGACGGTTGGCAACGCTGTCTTCCTTGGCCAGGGTGATCAGCGGCTCGGCAACGCGGCGCAGTTCCTTGGCTTTCGGCAGGGTGGTTTTGATCAGCTCGTGCTCGATCAGCGACACTGCCATGTTCTGGAACATAGCCTTGCGGTGAGAGCTGGTACGGCTCAGGTGACGTCCACTTTTACGATGACGCATGATTCATTCCTTACCAAACACTACGTTCGGTGATTACGACGATCAGGCAGTCGCCTTGTCGTCTTTCTTAAGACTTGCAGGCGGCCAGTTGTCGAGGCGCATGCCGAGGGAAAGACCACGGGAGGCCAGGACGTCCTTGATTTCAGTCAGGGACTTCTTGCCCAGGTTAGGAGTCTTCAACAGCTCTACTTCGGTACGCTGAATCAGGTCGCCGATGTAGTAGATGTTCTCCGCCTTGAGGCAGTTGGCCGAACGTACGGTCAGTTCCAGGTCGTCAACCGGGCGCAGCAGGATCGGATCGATCTCGTCTTCCTGCTCAACCACAACTGGCTCGCTGTCACCTTTGAGGTCGACGAACGCGGCCAGCTGCTGTTGCAGGATGGTCGCGGCACGACGGATAGCCTCTTCAGGATCCAGGGTACCGTTGGTTTCCAGATCGATGACCAGCTTGTCCAGGTTGGTACGCTGTTCAACACGGGCGTTCTCGACCACGTAGGCGATACGACGCACCGGGCTGAACGAAGCGTCCAGCTGGAGACGGCCAATGCTGCGGCTTTCGTCTTCGTCGGTCTGACGGGAGTCGGCCGGCTCGTAACCGCGACCACGAGCTACGGTGAGCTTCATGTTCAGGGCGCCGTTGGACGCCAGGTTCGCGATTACGTGATCGGGGTTGACGATCTCGACATCGTGATCCAGCTGAATATCGGCAGCGGTAACCACCCCCGAACCCTTTTTCGACAAGGTCAGCGTAACTTCGTCACGACCGTGCAGTTTGATAGCCAGGCCTTTCAGGTTCAACAGGATTTCAATGACGTCTTCCTGAACACCTTCGATCGCGGAGTACTCGTGGAGTACGCCGTCGATCTCGGCCTCGACTACTGCACAGCCAGGCATGGAGGACAACAGGATGCGGCGCAGCGCGTTGCCCAGGGTATGGCCGAAGCCACGCTCGAGAGGCTCGAGCGTGATCTTGGCGCGGGTTGGACTGACAACCTGCACGTCGATGTGACGGGGTGTCAGAAACTCATTTACCGAAATCTGCATGGATGCACCTATTTTCTAGCCCTTACTTGGAGTAGAGCTCGACAATCAGGTTTTCGTTGATGTCGGCGGACAGGTCGCTGCGAGCAGGAACGTTCTTGAAAACGCCCGACTTTTTAGCAGCATCCACGTCTACCCACTCAACGCGGCCACGCTGGGCGCACAGTTCAAGGGCTTGAACAATGCGCAGCTGGTTCAGCGACTTCTCGCGAACCGAGACCACGTCACCCGGACGAACTTGGTAGGATGGAATGTTCACAGTCTTACCGTTGACGCTGATCGCTTTGTGCGAAACCAGCTGACGCGACTCGGAACGAGTCGAGCCGAAGCCCATACGGTAGACGACGTTATCCAGACGGCACTCGAGCAGTTGCAGCAGGTTCTCACCGGTTGCGCCTTTTTTCGAGGCTGCAGCCTGGTAGTAACCGCGGAACTGACGCTCCAGAACACCGTAGATACGACGAACTTTTTGTTTCTCGCGCAGCTGGGTACCGTAGTCGGACTGACGGCCACGGCGCTGGCCGTGGATACCTGGGGCTGCTTCGATGTTGCACTTCGATTCCAGAGCGCGAACGCCGCTCTTCAGGAACAGGTCAGTGCCTTCACGGCGAGACAGTTTGCATTTTGGACCAATGTAACGTGCCATTTATCTGTCTCCTGATTACACGCGACGCTTCTTCGGCGGACGGCACCCGTTATGCGGGATTGGCGTCACGTCGGTGATGCTGGCGATCTTGTAGCCGCAGCTGTTCAGTGCACGAACGGCGGATTCACGACCTGGACCTGGACCCTTGACGTTGACGTCGAGGTTCTTCAGACCATATTCCAGCGCAGCTTGACCAGCACGCTCAGCAGCGATCTGGGCTGCGAACGGGGTGGATTTGCGCGAACCACGGAAACCCGAACCACCGGAAGTAGCCCAGGACAGTGCGTTGCCCTGACGGTCGGTGATGGTCACGATGGTGTTGTTGAAAGACGCATGGATGTGGGCGATGCCATCAACCACTGTCTTTTTGACTTTTTTACGAGGACGAGCAGCAGGTTTTGCCATGTCTATATTCCTGGGCGATTACTTGCGGATCGGCTTACGCGGGCCCTTACGGGTGCGTGCGTTGGTCTTGGTGCGCTGACCGCGAACCGGCAGACCTTTACGATGACGCAGGCCGCGGTAGCAACCCAGGTCCATCAAGCGCTTGATCTTCATGTTGATGTCACGACGCAGGTCACCTTCGGTGGTGAACTTCGCAACTTCGCCACGCAGGGTTTCGATTTGCTCGTCGCTCAGATCCTTGATCTTTGCGGCTGGATTCACACCAGCGTCCGCACAGATTTTCTGCGCGGTAGTGCGACCGACACCATAGATGTAGGTCAGCGAGATAACAGTATGCTTGTTATCTGGAATGTTGACGCCTGCAATACGGGCCATTCAGTGGGACTCCAATTGACAGCTACCTACGCCCCGGAAGCCAAGAAATAGGGCGCGAGATAATATCGCTGTAGAAACGAATAATCAACCCAGCAGCACACTAGCTGCTGGGTTTGAAGCGCGGATCACACTCAGCCTTGGCGCTGCTTGTGACGCGGTTCCGCGCTGCAGATCACGCGCACGACGCCTTCGCGTCGAATGATCTTGCAGTTGCGGCACAGCTTTTTCACCGATGCACGAACTTTCATTACCGACTCCTCGAACCTTAGGGGGCTAAATCAGCGCAGCAGACCGCTGCCGCCGTAGCCTTTCAGGTTGGCTTTCTTCATCAGGGATTCGTACTGGTGCGAAACGAGGTGCGATTGTACTTGGGACATGAAGTCCATCACAACCACTACCACAATCAGCAACGAGGTCCCGCCAAGGTAGAACGGCACGTTTGCTGCCACCACCAGGAACTGGGGCAGAAGGCAGACGGCCATCATGTAAAGAGCACCGAACATGGTCAGACGGGTCAGGACGCCATCAATGTAGCGCGCCGACTGCTCACCAGGACGGATGCCCGGAATAAAGGCACCGGACTTCTTCAGGTTTTCCGCTACGTCTTTCGGGTTGAACATCAACGCTGTGTAGAAGAAGCAGAAGAAAATGATCCCTGCACTAAACAGCAAAATGTTCAACGGCTGACCAGGAGCGATCGACTGCGAGATGTCCTGCAGCCAGCCCATACCTTCGGACTGACCGAACCAGGCACCCAGCGAAGCCGGGAACAGCAAGATGCTGCTCGCGAAAATGGCCGGAATTACGCCCGCCATGTTCACCTTCAGCGGCAGGTGGCTGGTCTGCGCAGCGAAGACCTTGCGGCCCTGCTGACGCTTGGCGTAGTGAACGGCGATACGACGCTGACCACGCTCAATGAACACCACGAAACCGATAATCGCTACTGCCAGCAAACCGATTGCGACCAGGGCGAAGATGTTGATATCGCCTGTGCGTGCAGACTCGAAAGACTGCCCGATTGCTCTCGGAAGACCGGCAACGATACCCGCGAAGATCAACATCGAGATACCGTTGCCCACACCGCGCTCGGTAATCTGCTCGCCGAGCCACATCATGAACATCGCGCCCGCCACGAAGGTGGAGACAGCGACGACATGGAAGCCCAGGCCCGCAGAAAACGCCACGCCCTGGTTGGCCAGGCCAATGGACATGCCAATGGCTTGAACCAGCGCCAGGATAACGGTGCCGTAGCGGGTGTACTGGCTGATCTTGCGACGGCCAGCTTCACCTTCCTTCTTCAACTGCTCCAGTTGCGGGCTGACAGCGGTCATGAGCTGCATGATGATCGATGCCGAGATGTACGGCATGATCCCCAGTGCAAAGATGCTCATGCGCTCCAGCGCGCCGCCGGAAAACATGTTGAACAAGCTAAGAATGGTCCCCTCATTCTGCCGGAACAGATCCGCGAGACGGTCCGGGTTAATGCCTGGCACTGGGATGTGCGCGCCAATCCGATAGACGATGATCGCCATGAACAGAAAACGCAGACGAGCCCAGAGTTCCGACATCCCGCCCTTACCGAGCGAAGAGAGAGCACCTTGCTTAGCCATTTATTCCTCGAACTTGCCGCCAGCTGCTTCGATAGCCGCACGTGCACCTTTGGTGACGGCGATACCCTTGAGGGTGACTGCGCGAGTGACTTCGCCCGACAGCATGATTTTCACGCGCTGTACGTGCTGGCCGATCACGTTGGCGTCCTTGAGGGACTGAACGGTGATCAGATCGCCTTCCACCTTGGCCAGCTCGGACAGACGCACTTCTGCGCGGTCCATGGCTTTCAGGGAAACGAAGCCGAACTTCGGCAGGCGACGGTGCAGCGGCTGTTGACCGCCTTCGAAGCCTGGAGCGATGGAGCCACCGGAACGGGAGGTCTGACCCTTGTGGCCACGGCCACCGGTCTTACCCAGACCGCTACCGATACCACGGCCCGGACGGTGCTTCTCGCGACGGGAACCCGGCGCTGGACTCAGATCATTGAGTTTCATCGATTAACCCTCGACCTTCAGCATGTAGTAGGCCTTGTTGATCATCCCGCGGTTTTCGGGAGTATCCTGGACTTCTACAGTGTGACCGATGCGACGCAGACCCAGACCCTTGACGCACAGCTTGTGGTTAGGGATACGGCCCGAGACGCTCTTGATCAGCGTTACTTTTACGGTTGCCATGATCAGAAGATCTCCTCGACAGTCTTGCCGCGCTTGGCAGCAATGGACTCAGGGGATTGCATGGCTTTCAGACCCTTGAAGGTGGCGTGAACCACGTTCACCGGGTTGGTCGAACCGTAGCACTTGGCCAGGACGTTCTGAACGCCAGCAACTTCCAGGACGGCACGCATTGCGCCACCGGCGATGATACCGGTACCTTCCGAGGCAGGCTGCATGTAGACCTTCGAGGCGCCGTGGGCGGCCTTGGTGGCGTACTGCAGGGTGGTGCCCTTCAGGTCAACCTGAATCATGTTGCGACGAGCAGCTTCCATGGCTTTCTGGATCGCGGCAGGTACTTCGCGCGATTTGCCACGGCCAAAGCCAACACGACCCTTGCCATCACCTACCACGGTCAGCGCGGTGAAGGTGAAGATACGGCCGCCTTTAACGGTTTTGGCTACGCGGTTAACTTGAACCAGCTTCTCGATGTAGCCTTCGTCGCGCTTTTGATCGTTATTTGCCATAACTTAGAACTCCAGCCCGCCTTCACGAGCAGCATCAGCCAGCGCCTTGACGCGGCCGTGGTACTTGAAGCCGGAACGGTCAAAGGCAACTTGAGATACACCGGCGGCTTTCGCACGCTCAGCTACCAGCTTGCCAACCTTAGTGGCCGCGTCGATGTTGCCGGTGGCGCCATCACGCAGTTCTTTGTCCAAGGTCGAGGCGCTTGCCAGAACCTTGCTGCCGTCGGCCGAGATGACCTGGGCATAGATGTGCTGCGAGGAGCGGAACACGCACAGACGCACGGCTTCGAGCTCGTGCATTTTCAGGCGTGCTTTGCGAGCGCGACGCAGTCGAATAACTTTTTTGTCGGTCATTTGCTAGGCCCTACTTCTTCTTGGCTTCTTTACGACGGACTACTTCATCCGCGTAACGCACACCCTTGCCCTTGTAAGGCTCTGGCGGACGGAAACCGCGGACTTCAGCGGCCACCTGACCCACCAGCTGCTTGTCGATACCCTTGATCAGGATGTCGGTCTGGCTTGGGGTTTCAGCGGTGATACCGGCTGGCAGTTCGTAATCCACTGGGTGCGAGAAGCCCAGAGCCAGGTTCAGGACGGTGCCTTTAGCCTGAGCCTTGTAACCAACACCGACCAGCTGGAGCTTGCGCTCGAAGCCTTGGCTTACGCCTTGGACCATGTTGTTCACCAGGGCGCGGGTAGTACCGGCCATGGCGCGAGCTTGCTGGTCACCGTTGCGAGCAACGAAACGCAGCTCACCAGCTTCTTCGGTAACTTCAACAGACGAGTGAACGTTCAGTTCGAGAGTGCCCTTGGCACCCTTCACCGAAAGCTGCTGGCCGGCGAATTTGACTTCGACGCCTGCTGGCAGCTTAACGGGGTTCTTAGCGACGCGAGACATGCCTATCTCCCCTTAGAACACTGTGCACAGAACTTCGCCGCCGACACCGGCAGCGCGCGCAGCGCGGTCAGTCATCACACCTTTGTTGGTGGAGACGATAGACACGCCCAGGCCGCCACGTACTTTCGGCAGCTCGGTAACGGCCTTGTACTGGCGCAGGCCAGGACGGCTGGTACGCTTCAGCTCTTCGATGACCGGACGGCCTTCGAAGTACTTCAGCTCGATCGACAGGGAAGGCTTGGCTTCGCCGGTCACTTCGTAGCTGGCGATGTAGCCTTCGTCTTTCAGTACTTTGGCAACCGCGACCTTCAGGGTGGAAGAAGGCATGCTTACGACAGACTTTTCAGCCATCTGGGCATTACGGATGCGAGTTAGCATGTCCGCTAACGGGTCCTGCATACTCATGGGCTAGATGCTCCTGATACAAGAATTATTAGCCTTGCGGCTATCACAACCACCCGAGCAGGCAGGGCAAAAAACCCAGGCTCAGGTGAGCCGGTCATTCTAGACACAAGGCAGAAACGAAACAAGCCCCATATAGGGGCTTGTTTCGTTGCGAGGTCACCGACGGTCGGAAGATTGCTCCCCTCGCGCCGGCGTCACGCCAACCGGGATTACCAGCTGGCCTTGACCAGACCTGGCACGTCACCGCGCATGGCGGCTTCGCGCAGCTTGTTACGGCCCAGGCCGAACTTACGGTATACACCGTGCGGACGACCGGTCAGGCGGCAACGGTTACGCAGGCGCGAGGCGCTGGCGTCACGTGGTTGCTTCTGCAGAGCGACAACGGCAGCGAAACGCTCTTCTGGAGAGGCGTTCAGGTTGACGATGGTCGCTTTCAGCTCAGCGCGCTTTTTAGCGAACTTGGCTACCGTGAGCTGACGCTTCAGCTCGCGGTTTTTCATGCTCTTCTTGGCCATTTTCCTACTCCAATCAGTTGCGGAACGGGAACTTGAAAGCACGCAGCAGAGCGCGGCCTTCGTCGTCCGAACGAGCAGTGGTGGTCAGGGTGATGTCCAAACCGCGCAGAGCATCGATCTTGTCGTAGTCGATTTCCGGGAAGATGATCTGCTCTTTCACGCCCATGCTGTAGTTGCCACGGCCATCGAAGGACTTGGCATTCAGGCCGCGGAAGTCGCGAACCCGAGGCAGGGAGATCGCCAGCAGGCGGTCCAGGAATTCGTACATCTTGTCGCTACGCAGGGTCACCTTGACGCCGATCGGCCAGCCCTCACGGACTTTGAAGCCCGCGATGGATTTACGAGCGAAAGTCACGACCGGCTTTTGACCGGTGATCTTTTCCAGGTCGGCAACAGCGTGCTCGATGACTTTCTTGTCGCCGATCGCTTCGCCCAGACCCATGTTCAGGGTGATTTTGGTAACGCGCGGAACTTCCATCACGTTCGACAGCTTAAGTTCTTCCTTAAGCTTAGGAGCGATTTCGTTCCGGTAAATCTCTTTCAGTCGTGCCATGGTCTTCTACCTAGCAGTGTTCAAGCATCAACCGCTTTTTGGGTCGACTTGAAGACACGAATTTTCTTACCGTCTTCTACTTTGAAACCAACGCGGTCAGCCTTGTTGGTTTCGCCGTTGAAGATGGCAACGTTGGAAGCGTGCAGAGGCGCTTCTTTCTCGACGATACCGCCCTGGACGCCCGCCATCGGGTTAGGCTTGGTATGACGCTTGACCAGGTTCACACCACCGATGACCAGGCGGTCATCAGCCAGAACCTTCAGCACCTTACCGCGCTTACCTTTGTCTTTGCCGGCGATCACGATGATCTCGTCGTCACGACGAATCTTTTGCATGTCGGATCTCCTTAGAGCACTTCTGGGGCGAGCGAGACGATCTTCATGAACTTCTCGGTACGAAGTTCACGGGTCACTGGCCCGAAGATGCGAGTGCCGATCGGCTCTTGCTTGGTGTTCAGCAGAACAGCAGCGTTGCCGTCGAAACGAATGATGGAACCGTCAGCGCGACGTACACCGTGACGGGTACGGACGACAACAGCGGTCATCACCTGGCCTTTTTTGACCTTGCCGCGCGGAATTGCTTCCTTGACGGTTACTTTGATGATGTCACCGATGCCGGCGTAACGACGGTGGGAACCGCCGAGCACCTTGATGCACATGACGCGACGAGCGCCGCTGTTATCGGCCACATCGAGCATGGATTGAGTCTGAATCATAAAATTTCTCCGACCCCTAGCCCTTAGACTTCAACAGCGCGTTCGAGGACTTCAACCAGTGCCCAGGACTTGGTCTTGGCCAGCGGACGGGTTTCACGGATGGAAACCTTGTCGCCGATCTTGCACTGGTTGGCTTCGTCGTGCGCGTGCAGCTTAGTCGAACGCTTAACGTATTTACCGTAGATCGGGTGCTTTACGCGACGCTCGATCAGAACGGTGATGGTCTTGTCCATTTTGTCGCTGACGACACGGCCAGTCAGCGTACGGACGGTTTTTTCAGCTTCAGCCATGATCACTTACCTGCCTGCTGGTTGAGCACAGTTTTCACGCGAGCGATGTCACGCTTAACTTGCGAGAGCAGGTGCGACTGCCCCAACTGGCCAGTTGCTTTCTGCATGCGCAGATTGAACTGGTCGCGCAGCAAGCCGAGCAGTTGCTCATTCAGTTGCTGTGCGGATTTTTCACGAAGTTCATTCGCTTTCATCACATCACCGTCCGCTTAACAAAGGAGGTGGCGAGAGGCAGCTTTGCAGCGGCCAGGGCGAAAGCTTCGCGCGCCAGCTCTTCAGAAACACCCTCGATTTCGTACAGGACTTTGCCTGGCTGAATCTGGGCAACCCAGTATTCCACGGAACCTTTACCTTTACCCATACGAACCTCGAGAGGCTTCTTGGTAACCGGCTTGTCCGGGAAGACACGGATCCAGATCTTGCCGCCACGTTTTACGTGACGGGTCAGGGCACGACGTGCCGACTCGATCTGGCGGGCGGTGAGGCGACCGCGAGCAACAGCTTTCAGAGCGAACTCGCCGAAGCTGACCTTGCTACCGCGCAGTGCCAGACCACGGTTGTGGCCGGTCATCTGCTTGCGGAATTTTGTACGCTTTGGTTGCAACATTTGGCGTACCCCTTACTTAGCAGCTTTTTTACGAGGCGCTGGTGCTTGAGGCTTCAGCTCTTCCTGGCGACCACCAATTACTTCGCCTTTGAAGATCCAAACCTTCACACCGATCACACCGTAGGTGGTGTGAGCTTCGTAGGTGTTGTAGTCGATATCGGCACGCAGGGTGTGCAGAGGCACACGACCTTCGCGATACCACTCGGTACGTGCGATCTCGGCACCGCCGAGACGACCGCTCACCTGGATCTTGATGCCCTTGGCACCAATACGCATGGCGTTCTGCACGGCGCGCTTCATGGCGCGACGGAACATAACGCGGCGCTCCAGCTGCTGGGCAACGCTCTGAGCAACCAGCATGGCGTCGAGTTCCGGCTTGCGGATCTCTTCGATGTTGATGTGCACAGGCACACCCATCTGCTTGGTCAGGTCCTGACGCAGTTTCTCAACATCTTCACCTTTCTTGCCGATAACGATACCGGGACGAGCGGTGTGGATGGTGATGCGTGCAGTTTGAGCCGGGCGATGAATATCGATACGGCTTACGGACGCGCTTTTTAGTTTGTCTTGGAGGTACTCACGCGTTTTCAGATCCTTCAACAGGTAATCTGCGTAAGTAGCGCCGTCTGCATACCAGACGGAGGTGTGCTCCTTGACGATTCCCAGGCGAATGCCAGTGGGATGTACTTTCTGACCCATCTGATCGACTCCGTTACTTGTCCGCAACCTTGACAGTGATATGGCAAGACCGCTTGACGATGCGATCAGCACGGCCTTTGGCACGTGGCATGATGCGCTTCAGCGAACGCCCTTCGTTGACGAAGACGGTGGAGACCTTCAGGTCATCAACGTCTGCGCCTTCGTTGTGTTCGGCGTTGGCAACGGCCGACTCGAGGACTTTCTTCATGATTTCAGCGGCTTTTTTGCTGCTGAAGGCCAACAGGTTGAGCGCTTCGCCCACCTTCTTCCCGCGGATCTGGTCGGCGACCAAGCGGGCTTTCTGGGCGGAGATGCGAGCGCCCGACAACTTAGCGGCTACTTCCATTTCCTTACCCCTTAACGCTTGGCTTTCTTGTCAGCCACGTGCCCGCGGTAGGTGCGGGTACCGGCGAACTCGCCCAGTTTGTGGCCGACCATGTCTTCGTTCACGAGAACTGGGACATGTTGACGACCGTTGTGTACGGCGATGGTCAGACCGACCATTTGTGGCAGGATCATCGAACGACGCGACCAGGTTTTAACTGGCTTGCGATCATTCTTCTCCACCGCCACTTCGACCTTCTTCAGCAGGTGAAGATCGATAAAAGGACCTTTTTTCAGAGAACGTGGCACTGTCGTATCCCTCTAGTTACTTGCGACGACGGACGATCATGTTGTCGGTACGCTTATTACCACGGGTTTTAGCACCCTTGGTTGGGAAGCCCCATGGCGATACCGGATGACGACCACCGGAGGTACGACCTTCACCACCACCATGCGGGTGGTCAACCGGGTTCATGGCAACACCACGAACGGTTGGGCGAACGCCGCGCCAGCGTTTGGCACCAGCTTTACCCAGCGAACGCAGGCTGTGCTCGGAGTTCGAGACTTCGCCCAGGGTCGCACGGCACTCAGCCAGTACTTTACGCATTTCGCCAGAGCGAAGACGCAGAGTCACGTAGACGCCTTCACGCGCGATCAGCTGAGCGGAAGCACCAGCGGAACGAGCGATCTGAGCACCTTTACCCGGCTTCAGTTCGATGCCGTGAATGGTGCTACCTACTGGGATGTTGCGCAGTTGCAGGGAGTTACCGGCCTTGATTGGGGCCAGGGCACCTGCGATCAGCTGGTCGCCAGCACTCACGCCTTTAGGGGCGATGATGTAGCGACGCTCGCCGTCTGCGTAGCACAGCAGGGCGATGTGAGCAGTACGGTTCGGATCGTATTCGATACGCTCGACAGTGGCTGGAATGCCATCTTTATCGTTGCGACGGAAGTCGACCAGACGGTAATGCTGCTTATGACCACCACCAACGTGACGAGTGGTGATGCGGCCATTGTTGTTACGACCACCAGACTTCGATTTTTTCTCGAGCAGCGGTGCGTGAGGAGCGCCTTTGTGCAGCTCCTTGTTGACCACCTTGACCACAAAACGGCGGCCAGGGGAAGTCGGTTTGCATTTAACGATTGCCATGATGCACCCCTTCCTTACTCAGCACTGCTGCTGAAATCGAGATCTTGGCCTGGCTGAAGGGAGACGATCGCCTTCTTCCAGTCATTACGCTTGCCCAGACCACGTGCGGTACGCTTGGTTTTACCCAGAACGTTGACAGTCGACACGTTTTCAACTTTTACGTTGAACAGGCCTTCGACAGCTTTCTTGATTTCCAGCTTGGTCGCATCGGTAGCAACCTTGAATACGAACTGGCCTTTTTTCTCAGCCAGAACGGTAGCCTTCTCGGAAACGTGCGGGCCAAGGAGGACTTTGAATACGCGTTCCTGGTTCATCCCAGCAGCTCCTCGAATTTCTTCACGGCCGAGACAGTGATCAACACTTTCTCGTATGCGATCAGACTGACCGGGTCGGAACCTTGAACGTCACGTACGTCGACGTGCGGCAGGTTGCGAGCAGCCAGGTACAGGTTCTGATCAACAGCGTCGGAAACGATCAGAACGTCGCTCAGACCCATGCCGTTCAGCTTGTTCAGCAGATCCTTGGTTTTCGGTGCTTCGACAGCGAAGTCCTGAACCACGACCAGACGGTCGCTACGCACCAGCTCAGCGAGGATGGAGCGCAGGGCTGCGCGGTACATCTTCTTGTTGAGCTTCTGCGAGTGATCTTGAGGACGAGCTGCGAAGGTTACACCACCGCCACGCCAGATCGGACCACGGGTAGTACCGGCACGAGCACGGCCAGTACCTTTCTGACGCCATGGGCGCTTACCGCCACCGGCCACGTCAGAACGGGTCTTCTGCTGCTTGGTGCCCTGACGACCGCCAGCCATGTAGGCTACGACTGCCTGGTGAACCAGCGTCTCGTTGAATTCGCCACCGAAAGTCAGTTCGGAAACTTCGATCGCCTGAGCGTCATTTACATTAAGTTGCATGTCAGTTTCCCCTTACCCGCGAGCCTTGACAGCCGGACGCACGACCACGTCGCCGCCAGTAGCGCCTGGAACGGCACCCTTGATCAGCAGCAGGTTGCGTTCAGCGTCTACGCGTACTACTTCCAGGGACTGAACAGTCACGCGCTCGGCGCCCATGTGACCGGACATTTTCTTGCCCTTGAATACACGACCAGGAGTCTGGCACTGGCCGATGGAGCCAGGGACACGGTGCGATACGGAGTTACCGTGGGTGTTATCTTGACCACGGAAGTTCCAACGCTTGATGGTACCGGCGAAGCCTTTACCTTTGGACTGACCGGTTACGTCTACCAGCTGGCCTGCAGTGAAGAGTTCAGCTTTGATCAGATCGCCAGCCTGGAAATCGCCTTCTTCAAGACGGAACTCCCAGACACCGCGACCAGCGGCAACGTTGGCCTTGGCAAAGTGGCCTGCCTGAGCGGCGGTCACGCGCGAAGCACGACGCTCGCCGACAGTGACTTGCACTGCACGGTAGCCATCAGTTTCTTCGGTTTTGAACTGGGTGACGCGATTCGGCTCGATCTCAATGACCGTGACCGGAATGGAGACACCTTCTTCGGTGAAAATACGGGTCATACCCGCTTTTCGACCGACTACACCAATAGTCATGTTGTAAACCTCATGAGTGTACGGGGCTTTCACCCGCTATGGCCGCCCATTTCAGAGCGTTACACGACCAGACCGAAGTCTTAGCCGAGGCTGATCTGCACTTCCACGCCGGCCGCCAGATCAAGCTTCATCAGCGCGTCAACGGTTTTATCCGTTGGCTGGACGATGTCCAGAACACGCTTATGAGTGCGAATCTCGTACTGATCACGCGCGTCTTTGTTGACGTGCGGGGAGACCAGAACGGTGAAACGCTCTTTGCGGGTAGGCAGTGGAATTGGACCACGCACTTGTGCACCAGTACGTTTCGCGGTTTCCACGATTTCCTGGGTGGATTGGTCGATCAGGCGATGGTCGAAAGCCTTCAACCTGATACGGATTTGCTGATTTTGCATTGGATTTCAGACTCCAGGCTGTTCCCAACGGACGCACTACGCCCGCTAAAAGGAGGCGTGATTCTATAGACGCCCCAATTTAGTGTCAACCCAATAAAAAAAACCCCCGCTGAGCGGGGGTTTTTTCAATCGGTCGAGTGATTACTCGATGATTTTGGCTACGACGCCGGCGCCGACGGTACGACCGCCTTCACGGATGGCGAAGCGCAGACCGTCTTCCATCGCGATGGTCTTGATCAGGGTGACAGTCATCTGGATGTTGTCACCTGGCATTACCATCTCAACGCCTTCCGGCAGTTCGCAGTTACCGGTCACGTCAGTGGTACGGAAGTAGAACTGAGGACGGTAGCCTTTGAAGAACGGAGTGTGACGGCCGCCTTCTTCCTTCGACAGGACGTAGACTTCTGCGGTGAACTTGGTGTGCGGCTTGACCGAACCTGGCTTGACCAGAACCTGGCCACGCTCAACGTCGTCACGCTTGGTACCACGCAGCAGAACGCCGCAGTTCTCGCCAGCACGACCTTCGTCCAGCAGCTTGCGGAACATCTCAACACCGGTGCAGGTGGTGGTGGTGGTGTCACGCAGACCAACGATTTCCAGCGGATCCTGAACGCGGACGATACCACGCTCGATACGACCGGTAACAACGGTACCACGACCCGAGATCGAGAATACGTCTTCGATCGGCATCAGGAACGGCTGGTCGATGGCACGAACTGGCTCAGGAATGTAGCTGTCCAGAGTCTCTACCAGCTTCTTGACAGCGGTAGTGCCCATTTCGTTGTCGTCTTTGCCTTCCAGGGCCATACGAGCGGAACCGATGATGATCGGAGTGTCGTCGCCTGGGAAGTCGTAGGTGGACAGCAGGTCGCGAACTTCCATCTCGACCAGTTCCAGCAGCTCGGCGTCGTCTACCAGGTCAGCCTTGTTCAGGAAGACCACGATGTACGGAACGCCAACCTGACGGGACAGCAGGATGTGCTCACGGGTTTGTGGCATCGGACCATCGGCGGCCGAGCAAACCAGGATCGCGCCGTCCATCTGGGCAGCACCGGTGATCATGTTCTTCACGTAGTCAGCGTGACCTGGGCAGTCAACGTGAGCGTAGTGACGAATGGTCGAGTTGTACTCAACGTGAGCGGTGTTGATGGTGATACCGCGTGCTTTTTCTTCCGGAGCCGAGTCGATCTTGTCGAACTCAACGATTGCCGAACCGAAAACTTCGGAGCAAACGCGAGTCAGAGCTGCGGTCAGAGTGGTCTTACCGTGGTCAACGTGGCCGATGGTGCCAACGTTAACGTGCGGAAGGGAACGATCAAATTTTTCTTTAGCCACGACAGTGAACCTCTTGCCTAAAGGGGATTAGCCTTGTTTTTTAACGAGTGCTTCGACGATGTTCGACGGAGCTTCGGCGTATTTGGAGAATTCCATGGAGTAGCTTGCGCGACCCTGAGACATGGAACGAACGTCGGTCGCATAACCGAACATCTCTCCGAGCGGAACTTCAGCACGGACGACGCGGCCGGAGACCGACTCATCCATACCCTGGACCAGACCACGACGACGGTTCAGGTCACCCATCACGTCACCCAGGTAGTCTTCCGGGGTTACAACTTCGACCTTCATGATCGGCTCGAGGACCACGCCACCGCCCTTCTGGGCCAGTTGCTTGGTTGCCATCGAAGCAGCGATCTTGAACGCCATTTCGTTGGAGTCGACGTCGTGGTACGAACCGTCGAATACCGCGGCCTTCAGGCCGATCAGAGGATAACCGGCAACAACGCCGTTTTTCATCTGTTCTTCGATACCCTTCTGGATCGGGGCAATGAATTCCTTAGGAATCACACCACCAACGACTTCGTTGGAGAACACCAGACCTTCGGTGATGTTGCCCTTGTCGTCCTGATCCGGCTCCGAGAAACGGATCCAGCAGTGACCGAACTGACCACGACCACCCGACTGACGGACGAACTTGCCTTCGATCTCGACGTTGGACTTGGTGATCTTCTCGCGGTACGAAACCTGAGGCTTGCCGATGTTGGCTTCGACGTTGAACTCGCGCTTCATGCGGTCAACGAGGATGTCCAGGTGCAGCTCACCCATGCCCGAGATGATGGTCTGGCCAGTCTCTTCGTCGGTCTTGACGCGGAACGACGGGTCTTCCTGGGCCAGCTTGCCCAGAGCGATACCCATCTTCTCCTGGTCAGCCTTGGTTTTCGGCTCGACGGAGAGCGAAATAACCGGCTCAGGGAAGTCCATACGCTCAAGGATGATTGGCTTGTCGATGTCGCACAGGGTTTCGCCGGTGGTCACATCTTTCATGCCGATCAGCGCCGCGATGTCGCCAGCGAGCACTTCCTTGATCTCTTCACGCTGGTTGGCGTGCATCTGCACCATACGACCAACGCGCTCTTTCTTGCCCTTGACCGAGTTGATCACGGAGTCACCGGACTTCAGAACACCCGAGTAGACGCGAACGAAGGTCAGAGTACCTACGAACGGGTCGGTCGCGATCTTGAAGGCCAGAGCCGAGAACGGCTCGTTGTCGTCTGCGTGACGCTCGTCTTTACGAACAGCCGGATCTTCTTTATCCAGGTCCTTGTCGTCCGGGTTGATACCCTGGATTGCAGGGATCTCGGTCGGAGCAGGCAGGAACTCGATAACGGCGTCGAGAACCAGGGGAACGCCCTTGTTCTTGAACGACGAACCGCAGACAGCCGGAACGATCTCGCTGGCCAGGGTGCGCGCGCGCAGGCCTGCCTTGATCTCTTCGACGGTCAGCTCACCTTCTTCAAGGTACTTGTTCATCAGCTCTTCGTTGGCTTCAGCAGCAGCCTCCACCATGTTCGCGCGCCACTCTTCGGCCAGCTCGAGCATGTCCGCAGGAATTTCTTCCTCGCGGTAGGTGGTGCCTTTGTCGTCGTCGTTCCAGTAGATAGCCTTCATCTTGATCAGGTCGACCTGACCCTGGAAGTTATCTTCCGAACCGATGGCCAGCTGAATCGGGACCGGGGTGTGACCCAGGCGATTCTTGATCTGACCAACAACACGCAGGAAGTTGGCACCGGCACGGTCCATCTTGTTCACGTAGACAACACGTGGAACGCCGTACTTGTTGGCCTGACGCCATACGGTTTCGGACTGCGGCTCAACGCCGGAGGTACCGCAGAACACAACGACCGCGCCGTCGAGTACACGCAGCGAACGCTCTACTTCAATGGTGAAGTCAACGTGGCCGGGGGTATCGATGACGTTTACGCGGTAGTTGTCGTACTGACCAACGGAACCTTTCCAGAAGGTGGTAACGGCAGCGGAGGTAATGGTGATACCGCGCTCCTGCTCCTGCACCATCCAGTCGGTGGTCGCGGCGCCGTCATGCACCTCGCCCATCTTGTGGCTCAGACCTGTGTAGAACAGGATCCGCTCGGTAGTGGTGGTCTTGCCCGCGTCAACGTGCGCGCAAATACCAATGTTACGGTAGCGGTTAATTGCTGTAGTACGAGCCATAAAGCCCTCGCAAAATGATTGATGCTTGAATTAGAAGCGGTAGTGCGAGAACGCTTTGTTGGCTTCAGCCATACGGTGAACGTCTTCACGCTTCTTGACTGCAGCACCTTTGCCTTCAGCAGCATCCAGCAGCTCGCCAGCCAGGCGCAGAGCCATCGACTTCTCGCCGCGCTTGCGGGCGTAGTCTACGAGCCAGCGCATTGCCAGAGCGTTACGACGGGATGGACGAACTTCAACCGGGACCTGGTAAGTGGCACCGCCGACACGGCGGGACTTTACTTCGACCAGCGGAGCGATGGCGTCGAGAGCTTTCTCGAAGATTTCCAGGGGGTCGCTGTTCTTGCGTGCTTTGACGGTATCCAGGGCACCGTAAACGATGCGCTCGGCTACGGCCTTCTTGCCGCTTTCCATCACGTGGTTCATGAACTTGGCGAGGATCTGGGATCCGTACTTCGGATCGTCAAGGATCTCACGTTTTGCTGCTACACGACGTCTTGGCATGATAAGCCCTCAAACGGTCTTCAGGTTAGCCCGGGACGTGGGTCTTCGACCCCTGCCCGACCTTACTCTTATCGACTCAAAAAAATGGATGTCTGCAAACGGCCGATTACTTCGGACGCTTGGTACCGTACTTCGAACGACCCTGGTTACGGCCTTTGACGCCCGAAGTATCCAGAGAGCCGCGAACGGTGTGGTAACGAACACCTGGCAAGTCTTTTACACGGCCGCCACGGATCAGGACGACGCTGTGCTCTTGCAGGTTGTGGCCTTCACCGCCGATGTACGAGGAAACCTCGAAACCGTTGGTCAGACGCACACGGCATACTTTACGCAGTGCCGAGTTAGGTTTTTTCGGCGTGGTGGTGTACACACGGGTGCACACGCCACGACGCTGCGGGCAGTTCTGCAGCGCAGGAACGTCGGACTTCTCGACCGAACGCTTGCGCGGCTGACGTACCAGCTGGTTGATAGTTGCCATCTACTAGCTCCACTGATTGTCTTGCGACTCTATTGTCTTGCAAGAAAGCCAAAAATTGGCGAGACGGAGCCTCACCAAATTTAAGGGTACAAAAGTCTACGGAGGATCTTGCACCCAGTCAAGACGAGGCCCCGGCCCTCCTCGCCCGATCATCGGCAACAATTCATGTCACCGATGATCGCTCGAGGCCAGCCGGGGCCCTGCCCTGTACTTAGTTACCGCTGGAATTCAGCGCTTCGGTCAGTGCGGCTTCCACCTCACTGGCACTTACGCGCAGCGGTTTGTCGGCATCACGGCGACGCTTGCGCTCGCTGTGGTAGGCCAGACCAGTACCGGCCGGGATCAGACGACCCACGACCACGTTCTCTTTCAGGCCGCGCAGGTAATCGCGCTTGCCGGTTACCGCCGCTTCGGTCAGTACGCGGGTGGTTTCCTGGAAGGAAGCCGCCGAGATGAACGATTCGGTGGACAGCGAGGCCTTGGTGATACCCAGCAGCACGCGGGTGAACTTCGAGATGAACTTGTCCTCGCCGGCGAGACGCTCGTTCTCGACCAGTACGTGAGTCAGTTCCATCTGGTCGCCCTTGATGAAGCTGGAATCGCCCGACTCGGAGATCTCGACCTTGCGCAGCATCTGACGCAGGATGGTCTCGATGTGCTTGTCGTTGATCTTCACGCCTTGCAGACGGTAAACGTCCTGGATCTCGTTGACGATGTACTTCGCCAGCGCGCTCACACCCAGCAGACGCAGGATGTCGTGCGGATCGCTCGGACCGTCGGAGATGACTTCGCCGCGGTTGACCTGTTCGCCTTCGAAGACGTTCAGGTGGCGCCACTTCGGAATCAGCTCTTCGTACGGATCACTACCGTCGGTCGGAGTGATGACCAGACGACGCTTGCCCTTGGTCTCTTTACCGAACGCGATGGTGCCGCTGACTTCAGCCAGGATCGAAGCTTCCTTCGGACGGCGCGCTTCGAACAGGTCGGCAACGCGCGGCAGACCACCGGTGATGTCACGGGTCTTCGACGTTTCTTGCGGGATACGCGCGATAACGTCACCGACACCGATCTGGGCACCGTCAGCCACACCGACGAGGGCGTTGGCCGGCAGGAAGTACTGGGCAGGTACGTCGGTACCTGGCAGGTACAGGTCCTTGCCATTGGCGTCGACCATCTTGATTGCCGGACGGATTTCCTTGCCTGCGGCAGGGCGATCCTTGACGTCCAGGACCTCGATGTTGGTCAGGCCGGTCAGTTCGTCGGTCTGGCGCTTGATGGTGATGTTTTCTTCCATGCCCACGAAGGTCACGGTACCTTTCAGCTCGGTAACGATCGGGTGGGTGTGCGGGTCCCACTTGGCGACAATGGCGCCAGCTTCGACCTTCTCACCTTCCTTGACCGAAATCACCGCACCGTAAGGCAGCTTGTAGCGCTCGCGCTCACGGCCGAATTCGTCGGCAATGGCCAACTCACCCGAACGCGATACGGCAACCAGGTTGCCATCGGCACGCACGACCTGCTTGAGGTTGTGCAGACGCACCATGCCGCCATTCTTCACCTGGACGCTGTCGGCAGCCGAGGTACGGCTTGCAGCACCACCGATGTGGAACGTACGCATGGTCAGCTGGGTACCCGGCTCACCGATCGACTGCGCAGCGATAACGCCGACAGCTTCACCGATGTTCACCTGGTGACCGCGAGCCAGGTCACGACCGTAGCACTTGGCGCAGATGCCGTAGCGGGTTTCGCAGTTGATCGGCGAACGCACGATCACTTCGTCGATGCTGTTCAGCTCGATGAACTCGACCCACTGCTCATCCACCAGGGTACCGGCAGGAACGATGACGTCCTCGGTGCCCGGCTTGAACACGTCACGGGCGATGACACGACCCAGTACGCGCTCACCCAGCGGCTCGACAACGTCGCCGCCTTCGATGTGCGGAGTCATCAGCAGGCCCTGGTCGGTGCCGCAGTCGATCTCGGTAACTACCAGATCCTGGGCAACGTCTACCAGACGGCGAGTCAGGTAACCGGAGTTAGCGGTCTTCAGTGCGGTATCCGCCAGACCCTTACGAGCACCGTGGGTCGAGATGAAGTACTGGAGTACGCTCAGACCTTCACGGAAGTTCGCAGTGATCGGCGTCTCGATGATCGAGCCGTCCGGCTTGGCCATCAGGCCACGCATACCGGCCAGCTGACGGATCTGCGCAGCCGAACCACGCGCACCGGAGTCGGCCATCATGTACATCGAGTTGAAGGACTCTTGCTCGACTTCCTTGCCCTCGCGGTCGATGACCTTCTCTTTCGAGAGGTTGGCCATCATCGCCTTGGACACTTCGTCGTTCGCCTTGGACCACAAGTCGATGACCTTGTTGTACTTCTCGCCCTGGGTGACCAGGCCGGAGGCGTACTGGCTCTCGATTTCCTTCACTTCGTCGGTGGCGGTACCGATGATGCGGGCTTTTTCATCCGGGATAACGAAGTCGTTAACACCGATCGAAACGCCGGAAATGGTCGAGTAGGCAAAACCGGTGTACATCAGCTGGTCGGCGAAGATCACGGTCTCTTTCAGACCAACCACGCGGTAGCACTGGTTGATCAGCTTGGAGATCGCCTTCTTCTTCATCGACTGGTTGACCACGTCGAACGGCAGGCCGGCAGGCACAACCTGGAACAGCAGCGCACGGCCGACAGTGGTGTCGACGATACGGGTGTTCTTGGTGATGCTGCCATCACGATCTTTCACGGTCTCGTTGATACGGACCTTGATTTTCGCGTGCAGGGCGGCTTCGCCGGCGCGGAATACGCGGTCGACTTCCTGCAGGTCGGCGAACACGCGACCTTCGCCCTTGGCGTTGATGGCTTCGCGGGTCATGTAGTACAGACCCAGTACAACGTCCTGCGACGGAACGATGATTGGCTCACCGTTGGCTGGCGACAGGATGTTGTTGGTCGACATCATCAGCGCGCGCGCTTCGAGCTGGGCTTCCAGGGTCAGCGGCACGTGAACGGCCATCTGGTCACCGTCGAAGTCGGCGTTGTACGCGGCGCAGACCAGCGGGTGCAGCTGAATCGCCTTACCTTCGATGAGCACAGGCTCGAACGCCTGGATACCCAGACGGTGAAGGGTCGGTGCACGGTTGAGCAGTACGGGGTGTTCGCGAATCACTTCGGCGAGAACGTCCCACACCTCTGGCAGCTCGCGCTCGACCATTTTCTTGGCGGCCTTGATGGTGGTCGCCAGACCACGCATTTCCAGCTTGCCGAAAATGAACGGCTTGAACAGCTCGAGGGCCATTTTCTTCGGCAGACCGCACTGGTGCAGACGCAGGGTCGGACCTACGGTAATTACCGAACGGCCGGAGTAGTCCACGCGCTTGCCGAGCAAGTTCTGACGGAAGCGACCTTGCTTACCTTTGATCATGTCGGCCAGGGACTTCAGCGGACGCTTGTTCGAGCCAGTGATGGCGCGACCGCGACGGCCGTTGTCGAGCAGGGCGTCGACCGCTTCCTGCAGCATGCGCTTTTCGTTGCGCACGATGATGTCCGGCGCCGACAGATCGAGCAGGCGCTTCAGACGGTTGTTACGGTTGATCACCCGACGATACAGGTCGTTCAGGTCGGAGGTCGCGAAGCGGCCGCCATCCAGCGGCACCAGCGGACGCAGGTCCGGCGGCAGTACTGGCAGGACGGTCAGGACCATCCACTCAGGCAGGTTGCCCGAGCCCTGGAAAGCTTCCATCAGCTTCAGGCGCTTGGACAGCTTCTTGATCTTGGTTTCCGAGTTGGTCTGCGGAATCTCTTCGCGCAGGCGGCCGATCTCGTGCTCCAGGTCGATAGCGTGCAGCAGCTCGCGGACAGCCTCGGCACCCATACGGGCGTCGAAGTCGTCACCGAACTCTTCCAGCGCTTCGAAGTACTGCTCGTCGTTGAGCAGCTGACCCTTCTCGAGGGTGGTCATGCCCGGGTCGATTACGACGTAGCTCTCGAAGTAGAGCACGCGCTCGATGTCACGCAGGGTCATGTCCATCAGCAGGCCGATACGGGACGGCAGCGACTTCAGGAACCAGATGTGGGCAACTGGCGAAGCCAGTTCGATGTGCGCCATGCGCTCACGACGAACCTTGGCCAGGGCGACTTCGACGCCGCACTTCTCGCAGATCACACCACGGTGTTTCAGGCGCTTGTACTTACCGCACAGGCACTCGTAGTCCTTGACTGGGCCAAAGATCTTGGCGCAGAACAGGCCGTCACGCTCAGGCTTGAACGTACGGTAGTTGATGGTTTCCGGCTTCTTAACTTCACCGAACGACCACGAACGGATCATCTCAGGCGACGCCAGACCGATGCGGATGGCGTCGAACTCTTCGACTTGACCCTGGTTTTTCAGCAAATTCAGTAGGTCTTTCAAGGCCTTTCCTCCTGGCGGAGCAGGGAGCGGGCATTGCCTGCCCCACTCCCCTTCGCGTCACGTGTTATTCGGTTTCCAGATCGATGTCGATACCGAGCGAACGGATCTCTTTGATCAACACGTTGAAGGACTCGGGCATGCCCGGCTCCATACGGTGATCGCCATCCACGATGTTCTTGTACATCTTGGTACGGCCGTTCACGTCGTCCGACTTCACTGTGAGCATTTCTTGCAGGGTGTATGCCGCGCCGTATGCTTCCAGCGCCCACACTTCCATCTCCCCGAAACGCTGACCACCGAACTGCGCCTTACCACCCAGCGGCTGCTGGGTAACCAGGCTGTAGGAACCAGTGGAACGCGCGTGCATCTTGTCGTCCACCAAGTGGTTCAGCTTGAGCATGTACATGTAACCCACGGTCACAGGACGCTCGAACTTGTTGCCGGTACGGCCATCGAACAGCACCATCTGGCCGCTTTCTGGCAGGTCTGCCAGTTTCAGCATGGCCTTGATCTCACGCTCCTTGGCACCGTCGAAGACTGGGGTGGCCATCGGCACGCCTTTCTTCAGGTTGTTCGCCAGGGCGAGGATCTCTTCGTCGGTGAACTCTTCCAGGTTCTCCTGACGACCACCGATCTCGTTGTAGATCTCGGTGAGGAAGGTGCGCAGTTCAGCGGCTTTACGCTGCTCTTCGATCATGCGGTCGATCTTCTCGCCCAGACCCTTGGCCGCGAGGCCCAGGTGGGTTTCGAGGATCTGACCGACGTTCATACGCGAAGGTACGCCCAACGGGTTCAGAACGACGTCGACCGGAGTACCGTTGGCATCATGCGGCATGTCTTCGACCGGCATGATCACCGAGACCACACCTTTGTTACCGTGACGGCCGGCCATCTTGTCGCCCGGCTGGATGCGACGACGGATTGCCAGGTAGACCTTGACGATCTTCAGTACGCCCGGAGCCAGGTCATCGCCTTGCTGCAGCTTGCGCTTCTTGTCTTCGAACTTGTCGTCCAGCAGGCGACGGCGATCGACGATGTACTGCTGAGCCTTTTCCAGCTGCTCGTTCAGTGCATCTTCGGCCATGCGCAGTTTGAACCACTGGCCGTGCTCCAGACCGTTCAGCACGTCGTCGGTGATCACGGTGCCTTTCTTCAGGCCCGCGCCACCGTCGACCACCTGGCCGTTCAGGGCAGAACGCAGACGCTCGAAGGTCGCGCCTTCGACGATGCGGAACTCTTCGTTGAGGTCCTTGCGGATCTCGTCCAGCTGCATCTTCTCGATGGCCAGGGCGCGGCTGTCGCGCTCGACACCGTCACGGGTGAAGACCTGGACGTCGATGACGGTACCCTTGGTGCCGGTCGGCACGCGCAGGGAGGTGTCTTTGACGTCGCTGGCCTTCTCGCCGAAGATCGCACGCAGCAGTTTTTCTTCCGGCGTCAGCTGGGTCTCGCCTTTCGGAGTGACTTTGCCGACCAGGATGTCGCCAGCGCCGACTTCGGCACCCACGTAGACGATACCGGCTTCGTCCAGCTTGTTCAGCGCAGCCTCACCCACGTTCGGGATGTCCGCGGTGATTTCCTCTGGGCCAAGCTTGGTGTCACGGGCCACACAGGTCAGTTCCTGGATGTGGATCGTGGTGAAGCGGTCTTCCTGGACCACACGCTCGGACAGGCAGATGGAGTCTTCGAAGTTGAAGCCGTTCCACGCCATGAACGCGATGCGCATGTTCTGACCCAGTGCCAGCTCACCCATGTCGGTGGACGGACCATCGGCCATGATGTCGCTACGCTGAACCTTGTCACCTTTGCTGACCAGCGGACGCTGGTTGATGCAGGTGTTCTGGTTGGAGCGGGTGTACTTGGTCAGGTTGTAGATATCCACACCTGCTTCACCGGTCTCGACTTCATCATCGTTCACGCGAACAACGATACGGCTGGCGTCGACCGAGTCGATCACACCACCGCGGCGAGCAACCACGCAGACACCGGAGTCACGGGCGACGTTGCGCTCCATGCCGGTACCTACCAGCGGCTTGTCGGCACGCAGGGTCGGTACAGCCTGACGCTGCATGTTCGAACCCATCAACGCACGGTTGGCGTCGTCGTGCTCGAGGAACGGAATCAGCGACGCTGCGACCGAAACTACCTGCTTCGGCGAAACGTCCATCAGGGTGACGTCTTCCGGCGCCTTGACGGTGAATTCGTTCAGGTGACGAACGGCTACCAGCTCGTCGATCAGCTGCTTCTTCTCGTTCATCGCGGCCGAAGCCTGGGCGATGACGTGATCGGCTTCTTCGATCGCCGACAGGAACACGATGTCTTCGCTGACCACACCCTCTTTCACCACGCGGTACGGGCTTTCCAGGAAGCCGTACTGGTTGGTGCGGGCATAGGCCGCCAGGGAGTTGATCAGACCGATGTTCGGACCTTCAGGGGTCTCGATCGGGCACACACGGCCGTAGTGGGTCGGGTGTACGTCACGGACTTCGAAGCCGGCGCGCTCACGGGTCAGACCACCAGGGCCGAGTGCGGAGACACGGCGCTTGTGGGTGATCTCGGAGAGCGGGTTGTTCTGGTCCATGAACTGCGAGAGCTGGCTGGAACCGAAGAACTCTTTCACCGCCGCCGCAACCGGCTTGGCGTTGATCAGGTCCTGCGGCATCAGGCCTTCGCTTTCAGCCATCGACAGACGCTCTTTGACCGCGCGCTCGACGCGCACCAGGCCAACGCGGAACTGGTTCTCAGCCATCTCGCCGACACAACGGACGCGACGGTTACCCAGGTGGTCGATGTCGTCGACGATGCCCTTGCCGTTACGGATGTCGACCAGGGTCTTGAGGACCTCGACGATGTCTTCCTTGCTCAGTACGCCCGAACCTTCGATCTCGGTGCGACCGATACGACGGTTGAACTTCATGCGACCAACGGCCGACAGGTCGTAACGCTCGGCGCTGAAGAACAGGTTGTTGAACAGGGTCTCGGCGGCGTCCTTGGTTGGCGGCTCGCCTGGACGCATCATGCGGTAGATCTCGACCAGCGCTTCCAGTTGGTTGCTGGTGGTGTCGATCTTCAGGGTGTCCGAGATGAACGGACCGCAGTCGATGTCGTTGGTGTACAGGGTCTCGATGCGGACAACCTGGGCCTTGGCGATCTTCACCAGCAGGTCGGTGGTCAGCTCGGTGTTGCACTCGGCGATGATCTCGCCGGTGGCAGGATGCACGATCGCCTTGGCGGTGGTGCGACCCAGTACGTACTCCAGCGGCACGTCCAGCTCTTTCACGCCAGCCTTTTCCAGCTGGTTGATGTGGCGCGCAGTGATACGGCGGCCTTGCTCGACGATGACCTTGCCGCTGCCGTCATGGATGTCCATGACCGCAACTTCACCACGCAGACGCTGAGGCACCAGCTCCAGGCTCAGTTTCTCGCCGGACAGGTGGAACACGTTGGTGGTGTAGAAGGTGTTGAGTACTTCTTCGGTGCTGTAGCCTAGCGCGCGCAGCAGTACCGAGGCCGGCAGTTTGCGGCGACGGTCGATACGCACAAACACGCAGTCCTTCGGGTCGAACTCGAAGTCCAGCCAGGAACCGCGGTAAGGGATGATGCGCGCGGAGTAAAGCAGCTTGCCCGAGCTGTGGGTCTTGCCACGGTCGTGGTCGAAGAACACACCCGGCGAGCGGTGCAGCTGAGACACGATCACACGCTCGGTACCGTTGATTACGAAGGTACCGTTCTCAGTCATCAGGGGGATTTCACCCATGTAGACTTCTTGCTCTTTGATGTCCTTGATCGCTTTGTTCGACGATTCCTTGTCGAAGATGATCAGGCGCACCTTCACCCGCAGCGGGACCGCGAAGGTCACACCACGCAGGACACATTCCTTCACATCGAACGCCGGCTCGCCCAGGCGATAGCCGACGTACTCCAGGGCAGCATTGCCGGAGTAGCTGATGATCGGGAATACCGATTTGAAGGCCGCATGCAGGCCGACGTCGCGGAACTGATCCTTGGATGCTCCCGCCTGCAGGAATTCGCGATACGAATCCAGCTGGATGGCCAGGAGGTAAGGCACATCCATGACGTCCGGCAACTTGCTAAAGTCCTTGCGGATACGTTTTTTCTCAGTGTATGAGTAAGCCATCAGCATTCCCCAGCTTGGTCACCTGCTTGTTTGGCATCTCCCGGCGGGAGCAGCCAGAAAATCGTGCAAACCCCATGGTTTGCGCCACCGATATGGTGGTTGCCACTTCGCTATCGGGGCCGACCTGATCGGCCGCCAATAACGGAAAAAGGCCGGTGGCATAAGCCACCAGCCATCAGCCCTTCGCTTAACGCTCGGACTGGAGTCGCAAAGTCGAAATTACTTCAGCTCGACTTTGGCGCCTGCTTCTTCCAGCTTCTTCTTAGCGTCTTCAGCGGCTTCTTTCGAAACGCCTTCAGCTACAACCTGAGGAGCGCCATCGACTTTCTCTTTGGCTTCTTTCAGGCCCAGACCGGTCAGCTCGCGAACGGCCTTGATCACGTTCACTTTCTTGTCGCCGGCTTCAACCAGAACAACGTTGAACTCGGTCTGCTCTTCAACAACGGCAGCAGCAGCAGCTGGGCCAGCAGCGGCAACAGCAGCGGTAACGCCGAAGGTTTCTTCCATGGCTTTGATCAGCTCAACAACTTCCAGAACGGTTTTCTGGCCGATTGCTTCGATGATTTGCTCGTTAGTCAGGGACATGACTTAAATCCTGTATTGGGGTGACAGCCTACGCAGCCATCAAATTAAACATATGATTTTGAAAGAGGTTACGCGGCCTTAGGCAGCAGCAGCTTCTTTCTGGTCGCGAACGGCCGCCAGAGTACGAGCCAGCTTGCTGGTGGCGCCTTGAATAACGCTCATCAGACGTGCGATAGCTTCGTCACGGGTCGGCAAGGTAGCCAGTACATCGATCTGGTTGGCGGCAATGAAATTGCCGTCAAACGCAGCTGCCTTGATCTCGAACTTGTCCTGACCCTTGGCGAACTCTTTGAACAGACGAGCAGCAGCGCCCGGGTGTTCGTTGGAGAAAGCAATCAGGGTCGGGCCTTTGAACGCGTCGTTGAGGATCGAGAATTCGGTGCCTTCAACAGCGCGCTTGAGCAGGGTATTACGTACGACACGCACGTAAACGCCAGCCTCGCGGGCCTCTTTACGGAGTCCGGTCATTGCGCTTACAGTCACACCACGGGCATCAGCCACGACAGCGGACAGAGCGACTTTGGCAGCCTCGTTGACTTCAGCGACGATGGCCTTCTTGTCTTCGAGTTTAATTGCCACGGGTTTACTCCTGGTTTCTACCGTTTCATCTGGCCGGGGCCGGATGTCGTTTTGGTGTCTGATTCGCGAACGAATCGGGAGCACCATCTGCGTAGGCTTTAGGTTTAAGGCTTGCGCCGCCTACGGTCTTGGATAGCCCCCGCCAGGCAGGGACCCCAATTTAATAGTCGGTGCGACCAGGTCGCACCGACCGAGCATTACACGTCCAGCGAGCTCTGATCGATGATCAGACCTGGGCCCATGGTGGTGCTCAGGGTAACGCGCTTGACGTAGATACCTTTCGAGGAAGCCGGCTTGATACGCTTCAGATCAGCGATCAGGGCTTCAACGTTTTCCTTCAGCTTGCCGGCTTCGAAGCCGATCTTGCCAACGGAGGTATGGATGATACCGTTCTTGTCGGTACGGTAGCGAACCTGACCAGCCTTGGCGTTCTTCACGGCAGTGGCTACGTCTGGGGTCACGGTACCAACTTTCGGGTTAGGCATCAGGCCGCGAGGACCCAGAACCTGACCCAGCTGACCCACAACGCGCATGGCATCAGGCGATGCGATGACGACGTCATAGTTCAGGTCGCCGCCTTTCATTTCGGCAGCCAGGTCGTCCATACCTACGCGATCAGCGCCGGCAGCCAGAGCGGCTTCAGCAGCTGGACCCTGGGTGAAGACGGCAACACGTACGGTCTTGCCAGTGCCGTGTGGCAGCACAGTAGCGCTACGAACGACCTGGTCGGATTTACGCGGGTCTACACCGAGGTTAACGGCGATGTCGTACGACTCGACGAACTTGGCGGCCGGCAGCGAAGCCAGCAGGGTTGCGGCCTCTTCGAAGTTGTAGGCCTTGCCTGCTTCGATTTTTTCGGCGATAGCCTTTTGGCGCTTGGTCAGCTTAGCCATTACACACCCTCCACGTTCAGGCCCATGCTGCGGGCGGAGCCGGCGATGGTGCGTACAGCAGCGTCCATGTCAGCGGCGGTCAGATCGGCCTGCTTGGCCTTGGCGATCTCTTCCAGCTGAGCACGGGTAACGGTACCGACCTTGACGGTGTTCGGACGAGCCGAACCGCTGGTCAGGCCAGCAGCTTTCTTCAGCAGAACCGAGGCAGGGGTGCTCTTGGTCTCGAAGGTGAAGCTACGGTCACTGTAGACAGTGATGATCACTGGAGTCGGCAGACCTGGCTCTTGACCCTGGGTACGGGCGTTGAAGGCCTTGCAGAATTCCATGATGTTCACACCGTGTTGACCCAGTGCTGGACCAACGGGTGGGCTTGGGTTGGCCTGGCCGGCCTTTACTTGCAGCTTGATGTAAGCCTGAATCTTCTTAGCCATGAGCTACTCCAAATTCGGGTACGAACGCCTGATGGCTCCCCGTATGACTTGCGTTTTATCCCAGTGACGACAAAACCCCGCAGCACATAGGGCTGCGGGGTATGGGATACTGCGTTCCGCTAGACCTTTTCGACCTGGCTGAACTCGAGCTCCACCGGGGCGGAGCGACCGAAAATGAGCACTGCAACCTGCAGGCGGCTCTTCTCGTAGTTAACTTCTTCGACACTGCCATTGAAGTCGGCAAATGGACCGTCAATGACGCGAACCACTTCACCCGGCTCGAACAGCGTCTTCGGCTTCGGCTTGTCACTGCCGTCGGCAACGCGACGCAGGATGGCCTCAGCTTCTTTATCGGTGATCGGCGCAGGCTTGTCTGCGGTACCACCAATGAAACCCATGACTCGAGGGGTATCCTTGACAAGGTGCCAAGTCCCTTCGTTCATTTCCATCTGGACCAATACATAGCCAGGGAAAAACTTACGCTCGCTCTTGCGCTTCTGGCCATTGCGCATTTCGACGACTTCTTCGGTCGGGACCAGGATCTCGCCGAATTCGTCTTCCATGCCAGCCAGCTTGACGCGCTCGATCAGGGAGCGCATTACATGCTTCTCGTAACCCGAGTAAGCATGCACAACATACCAACGCTTAGCCACGAGACACCCTTAGCCAACGATCAAGGAGACCAACCAGCCGAGCAGGGAATCAAGACCCCACAACAGCAACGCCATGACCAGAACTACAGCCACGACAATCAGCGTGGTCTGAGTGGTTTCTTGGCGGGTCGGCCACACGACTTTACGGATCTCGGTACGAGCTTCCTTCGCCAGCGCAAAGAACGACTTGCCTTTGGCGGTCTGCAGGGCAACGAAGCCAGCGACAGCAGCCAGGGCAAGCAGGACAAGTACGCGATACAGGATCGGAGAAGCGGAGTAATACTGATTACCCACGACACCAACGACTACCAATGCGACAACAGCGAGCCACTTGAACAGATCAAAACGCGATTCTTGGGCTTCAGTTTTGGGAGTCATCGAGGAGGATCCTGTGAGAAGAAAGCCATCACACCGAGGTGAATGGCAGGTCAGGAGGGAATCGAACCCCCAACCTACGGTTTTGGAGACCGTCGCTCTGCCAATTGAGCTACTGACCTATAACGCTGTATCAGGCCGGCCATTATACCGGCCTGATCAAGTAAATCAACTACTTATTCAATAATTTTCGCTACGACGCCGGCGCCGACGGTACGACCGCCTTCACGGATGGCGAAGCGCAGACCGTCTTCCATCGCGATGGTCTTGATCAGGGTGACAGTCATCTGGATGTTGTCACCTGGCATTACCATCTCAACGCCTTCCGGCAGTTCGCAGTTACCGGTCACGTCAGTGGTACGGAAGTAGAACTGAGGACGGTAGCCTTTGAAGAACGGAGTGTGACGGCCGCCTTCTTCCTTCGACAGGACGTAGACTTCTGCGGTGAACTTGGTGTGCGGCTTGACCGAACCTGGCTTGACCAGAACCTGGCCACGCTCAACGTCGTCACGCTTGGTACCACGCAGCAGAACGCCGCAGTTCTCGCCAGCACGACCTTCGTCCAGCAGCTTGCGGAACATCTCAACACCGGTGCAGGTGGTGGTGGTGGTGTCACGCAGACCAACGATTTCCAGCGGATCCTGAACGCGGACGATACCACGCTCGATACGACCGGTAACAACGGTACCACGACCCGAGATCGAGAATACGTCTTCGATCGGCATCAGGAACGGCTGGTCGATGGCACGAACTGGCTCAGGAATGTAGCTGTCCAGAGTCTCTACCAGCTTCTTGACAGCGGTAGTGCCCATTTCGTTGTCGTCTTTGCCTTCCAGGGCCATACGAGCGGAACCGATGATGATCGGAGTGTCGTCGCCTGGGAAGTCGTAGGTGGACAGCAGGTCGCGAACTTCCATCTCGACCAGTTCCAGCAGCTCGGCGTCGTCTACCAGGTCAGCCTTGTTCAGGAAGACCACGATGTACGGAACGCCAACCTGACGGGACAGCAGGATGTGCTCACGGGTTTGTGGCATCGGACCATCGGCGGCCGAGCAAACCAGGATCGCGCCGTCCATCTGGGCAGCACCGGTGATCATGTTCTTCACGTAGTCAGCGTGACCTGGGCAGTCAACGTGAGCGTAGTGACGAATGGTCGAGTTGTACTCAACGTGAGCGGTGTTGATGGTGATACCGCGTGCTTTTTCTTCCGGAGCCGAGTCGATCTTGTCGAACTCAACGATTGCCGAACCGAAAAC
>NZ_JAJSRC010000039.1:0-46736 GCF_021283245.1 Pseudomonas sp. NMI760_13
CAACTGGACCAGGCCTTTCGCAAACCCGCCGCGCACAAGGTCAACGCCATGCTGCTCAGCGGCGCCATCACCGCGGCAGTGTCCGGCAAGCACGGCAAGGTTGTGGAACTGGTGCTCTGGACCATGGAAAGCGCCGAGGACCTGCAGGCCCGGTTGCAGCACCTACAGGCCAGCGCGGGTACCGGCGCTGGCGAGGCGTTGCGCAGCGTGCGCATAGGGGCAGACAGCCTGCAATACCAGGCTGCCCACAGCCTGCGCCTGCTCAGCCTGAGCGCGGAGCAGACCCGCGCCCTGGCCCGTGAGGCCATGGGCAACCTGCGCAGTGGTTTATCTGGCCTGGGGTCGGGCCGCGCGGACTTGGTGTTGAGCCTGGGTGGGTTGTGGTTCCAGCAGGACAGCCTGCGCAGGAATCATGACGCGCTGATCGCGACCCCAGGCAATGCGGAGGCCGAAGCGCTGGCAGCGGTGTGGTCGTCGTCCATTGGGGTTTTGGGCTTGAGTATTGAGGCGACAGGGAAAGCGATCGAGATATTGCGGCCTGCTCGGGTTGCCGTGACGGCGGGCTCGACATTGATGCAGGGGACGCAACTTGTGAGGTACGGTGGTGCCATTGCTGCCGTGGCCGGTATTGCAGATGGGGCTAATTATTTATTAGCAGCTCAACGAACAGCCTCTCAGGGAGACCACCCATCCAAAACCTCCTACTACGCATCTGGTATATTTGCGTTTGTTTCAGCAATTGCAGGGGCAAGTACACTGTTATTTGGCACTGCCTTTCTGGGGCCAGTAGGGATAGCCATAATATTTGCACTCTCATCTTATGTACTAGCGACGACTGCCAAGAAGAAAGAATCCTCCCCATTGGAAGTCTGGGCACGCCAGTCCAGATGGGGATTACCGGCTTCGCATCGCGAATGGCAGATCGCAGGAGACAACGATAACACCATAGGTGCTCTCAACGCTGCTTTATTGGGAATTACTGCGCACGTCTCAATAGACATAAAGTTCAAAGAAACCCACCCTCCAAAAACGATAGAACCGTTCGTCACGGTCAGGGACAACTTTTCCATCCCACTCGAGACACGCCTGGACTACACAATCACCATTCCAAACTTCATTCAAGAACGGGCAAGATACGAATGGACACTGGTAATTTACTCACCGGGAAGAAACACTGTGCCGACCGTGCACTCCGGAGACAGCGACAAGACAAGAACAGGGCTACATGAGAGCACCGCCAGCCCAGAGGATAGTTCCAGCCGAGGAGAAACCCTAAAAATAGAAGGCAGCATACCAACCGCAGACCTCAACACTATCGATGCGTTTGAGTTAACAGTCAGCTATTGGCCCGACAAGGACGACACCACAAACCTAGCGAGACTAATAAAAAAACAAGACAAACTGGACACAAGGGGATAAAAATGAAACGACCTACCCTGACTCCTCCATGTTCAGGCTGGAAAGAAGACTTCAATCTTCCAAGCGAACCTACCAAGATAGAACCATCACCCGGATTATTAAATGCAAACTACCAAGACAGCATCTACCTGGAAATATCCCGACACTCAATTTTCATGCGAGAGCTACTGCTTTTACTAGCACTAGCCAGCATCCCAGTGCTCATCCTATCCATATATACGCTAATAGATACCGTAGCACATCGTCAACATGAATTATTTTTAATTGTAGTTATTGCAACATTAACAGGGATATGGCAGGCGGCATCATTCATCCGCGCAATCCTTCTCACTCCGCGCGATGAACCAATACGCTTCAACCGTGTCCGCCAAAAAATTTACGCCTACAACTTCACTTTCTGTTGGTGGAACCCCTTCATTCCATGGCCAATAAAAATCGTCAGCTACGACTGGAAGGATGTACGCGCAGAACGCTGGAGAAAACAAGCCGTAACCCACCAAGGCTCGCACCTCGTAAAGACAGGGATCATGCTGTCCATCGTGGAACCAGGCACCAATAACGTTATCGACCGATTCCCATTGAACAACGAATACGGTGAAGCATCAATTTGGGCCTATATATGTACTTACATGCAACATGGCCTCTCCGCTGTCCCTCCCGCCCCGCTCAATAGAAATCACAACGATATCCTCTGGTGCCAATTCGCCATTCGCCTGGCGCCAGAGGTCAAGTGGCCTGAGGTGATCGACCATGAGTCGCGAACCAGTCCAAAGTCTGCTCCACCTGAAAAGGTGGCGTTGTCATGATACAAGTTTTTGACCTGGCTTTCAGTTACTGGCCCGATAAGGGTAATGCCCCAAACCTAGTCAGCTCTGCGAAAGACAAGAACAACTGAACACGACGAGACAGTCATGAAGAATAGACCTACCTTAACTCCTCCATGCCCAGGCTGGAAAGAGGATTTCAACCGTCCAAACGACCCTCCCAATGTCGAACCATCACCAGTATTACTCAGTGCAAACCATCAAGACGAGATATATCTAGAAACCTTTAGGAGCTCACTCAACTTACGATGGCTGCTACTTCCATGCCTGCTAGGCAGCACCATCCCTCTTGCTATAATTATAACCCTGACAATAGAAAGCATAACACACAAAGAATATAGCTTCTTCCCAGCAGAACTTACTGCACTACTTATAACGATATGGCAGACAACCTTGTTTTTCCGGCTGTTTTTTCTAACACCTAGAGATGAGCCTATACGCTTCAACTGTGCCCGACAAAAAATCTATGCTTACAACTTTTCTTACTGTTGGTGGAACCCCTTCATTCCATGGCCAGTAAAAACAGTCAGCTACGAATGGAAAGATGTACGCGCTGAGCGCTGGAAAAAACAGGGCGTCACGCATCAGGGTTCGCACGTCGTAAAAGTCGGGATCATGCTGTCAATCGTGAAGCCGGGCACAAACACAGTCATCGACCGATTCCCTTTGACCAACCTGGTGGGTGAAGAGTCAGTTTGGGCCTATATATGTACTTACATGCAACATGGCCTCTCCGCTGTTCCACCAGTCCCTCTCAATAGAGATCACAACGATCTCCTCTGGTGCCAATTCGCCATGCGTCTGGCACCAGAGGTCAAGTGGCCAGAAGCAATAGACCACGAATCGCGAACGGCCCCACAAACCGCTCCACTTGCACAGGTGGCGTCGCCATGAAGCCTGTCGTCCTCGTCGGCCATCGCCACCTTTGCCCTCGCCACGGGGAAGGCACTGTCATCAGTGGCGCGGCCAATGCCACAGTGAATGGTCGTGCAATTGCACGCATTGGGGATGAGCTCAGCTGCGGTGCGGTCATCGAGACCGGTGCCGCGCATACGCTAATTGAGGGCAGCCCTGCGGCGCGCCAGGGAGACAAGACCAGCCATGGCGGTGTTCTGATCGAAGGCGACCCTGCCTGGCTGATCGAATAAGGATCGGCAGGATTGCAACAAGCCGCCCTGCAGTCATCTCAAACCCGGCAACCGTCCCATCCAAGGTATGAACGCGCCTTGGCTGGACGGTGGAACAGACCTCACTCGCTCCGTTGCAGCACCAACGTGGCCATCAACGCCACCACCGCAAACCCACAAGCCACATACCCCAGCGCAGCCAGACCAAGCCCCTGGATCGCCGCGCCCCCCAGCGCGGCACCGGCGGCGATGCCCGCGTTGGCCGCCGACACGTTGAGGGTTCCGGCCAGGGCCTGGGCCTTGGCGCCGGCCCGCATCACCCGCACTTGGCACACCGGGAACAGCGCCGTGTAGGCGATGCCCCACAGTGCCAGGGCGCCCACCAGCAGCAGCGGGTTGCCGATCACCGGGGTGACCAGGCCCATGCCCAAGGCCAGCATCGCCAACAGCAGCAGCGTGGCCCGCAGCGGGCTGCGATCGACGATCCGTCCGGCCAGGGCGTTGCCGAGCATGCCCACCAGGCCAAAGCCCATCAGCCACCAACCGACCGCGTTGGCCGGCACGGCGGCAAGCTGCTCGAGGATCTCGGCCAGGTAGGTGTAGGCAGTAAACATGGCGGTGAACACCAGCGCCGAAAGCAGCACATGGGCGATGAAACGACGGTCCTTGAGAATCACCGTCTGCCGCTCCCCTGCGACGCGGGCCGGAACCTTCGGCAGAGGCGGCAGCCAGACCCACATCAGCAGCGCCACCAGCAGGCACAGCCCGGCGAGCAACCAGAAGCTGCCGCGCCAGCCGACCAGCCCGGCGGCCAGGGTGCCCAGCGGGATACCGAAGACGAATGCCGCGGTGATCCCCAGGTAGACCCGCGCCACCGCCCAGCCCTCGCGCCCCTGGCCGGCCAGTTGCCCGGCGCTTTCGCTGGCGGTGCCCCAGTACACCGGCAGGGCCAGTGCGGCGAGGAACCGCGCCAGGGCCAGTACCCAGACGTTCGGCGCCAGCGCCGACAGCGCATTGGAAGCGGCGAACAGCAGCAGGATGGCGATGAACAGCCCCTTGCGTGGCAGGGCCGACAGCCAGGCGGTGAGCGGCGGCCCGAACAGCATCACGGTCACCGCGAACAGGGTGACCAACTGGCCCGCGCCTGCCACCGACAGTACAAGGTCGCGGGCCAGCGCGGGCAGCAGGCCAAGAATCAGGAACTCGGTGGTCAGCACCGCAAAGCCGCCGACGGCGAACAGGCCGATCGACAGCCCCACGCGCGGTGCCGGCCGCGTCAAGGTGGCATGGGTCAAGCTGGAGGTGGACATCTACTGCAATCCTCGATGAATGGCAGGCCAGCATAATCTGGAATCTTGTTCCGATTACTGGTAGATACTCCCTTATCAAGTGAACCAGATTCAGTAATCGCGAGCCCCCGCCATGTCCGCCTCGGAACGCCTGAAAGACCTCGACTTCTTCGTCAGCGTGGCCAACGCCGGCAGCTTCATCGCCGCCGCCGAGCGCATGAACCTCACCAGCTCCGCCGTGAGCAAGGGCGTGGCCCGCCTGGAGAAACGCCTGCAGGTGCGCCTGTTCGAGCGCACCACCCGACGCCTGGCCCTGACCGACAGCGGCGCCGACTACTACCGCACCTGCACCCGCGTGCTGGCGGAAATCGAAGAGGCCGAACTGGCCCTCAACGACGAGCACAAGACCCCCTGCGGCAAGCTGCGCATCGACCTGCCGGCCACCTTCGGCCGCCTGCATGGGCTGCCCGCCGTGCTCGACTTCGCCGCCCTGCATCCGCGCCTGCAACCGCACATCACCCTCTCCGACCGCTTCGTCGACCTGGCCGAGGACGGCATCGACATCGTCGTGCGCATCGGTGGGCCACAGACTTGGCAACCGGGTATTGAACACCGCTACCTGGGCAGCCAGCGCCTGGCGTTCTGCGCCGCCCCCGCCTACCTCGCCCGGCACGGCACGCCCCGCGACCTGCAGCAGTTGCAGGCCCAGGGCTGCGTGCTCTACGCCTGCGCCGACGGCAGCACGCCGGCCCTGCATTTCGCCGGCGCCCGTCCGGGCCTGGCGCAGCTGCGGCCGATGCCGGGCCGCCTGGCCATCGGCGATGCCGAGGGGCAGGCCCTGGCCATCAGCGCCGGGCACGGCATCGCCCAGCTGCCGACCTGGCTGGTGCAGCGCCAGCTCGACGCCGGGACCTTGCAGCTGGTGCTGCCGGAGTACGCGATGGAGGGGTTGCCGATCAACCTGGCCTGGCGCCGCAACCGCGGGCATCTGCCCAAGGTAAGCGCGACGGTCCAGGCCCTGGCCGAGCGGCTGGGGCCGCTGATTCAGGGCTGATTCAAGTGGAGTGCCAGCGCATGCCTGTATCCAGGCACAATTAAATGAAATAAAATAACATTTCATTTGAATGCTATCCCTGCCTGCGACCCGCCTCGATGACCAGCCTCCCGACCACCCTCCCCAGCCAACGCCTGCACAGCATCGACGCCCTGCGCGGCCTGGTGATCCTGTTCATGCTGCTGGACCACGTGCGCGAAACCTTCTTCCTGCACCGTCAAGTCAGCGACCCGATGACCATCGACGCGATCGACGCCACCGAACCCAGCCTGTTCGTCAGCCGCACCCTGGCGCACCTGTGCGCGCCGGTGTTCGTGCTACTCACCGGGTTGTCGGCCTGGCTCTACGGTGAAAAGCACCAGGGCCGGGGCGATGTAGCGGCATTCCTGTTCAAGCGCGGCCTGTTCCTGGTGTTGCTGGAGCTCACCCTGGTCAACTTCGCCTGGACCTTCCAGTTGCCGCCGGGCGTGATCTACCTGCAGGTGATCTGGGCCATCGGCCTGAGCATGATCGCCCTGTCGCTGCTGGTGTGGCTGCCACGCCCGCTGCTGCTGGCCCTGGGCGCGCTGATCGTCGCCGGCCACAACCTGCTCGATGGCCTGCATTTCGCGCCGCACTCGGCGCTGCATGTACCCTGGGCGATCCTGCACGAGCGCAGCTGGCTGGAGCTGTCCGACAGCCTGCGCCTGCGTACCTCCTATCCGGTGCTGCCATGGATCGGCGTGATCGCCCTGGGCTACGGGCTCGGCCCCTGGTTCAGACGCGGCAGCGACGCCGGCGAGCGCCAGCAGCGCTTGCTGCTCGGCGGTGTGATGCTGCTGCTCGGCTTCGTCGTATTGCGTCTTTTCAACGGCTATGGCGAGGCGCCGTGGACCTTCTACGCCAGCGTCGGCCAAACGCTGATGAGCTTCTTCAACATCACCAAGTACCCGCCGTCACTGCTGTTCCTGGCCATTACCCTGGGCGTCGGCCTGTTGCTGCTACGCGCGTTCGAGCGTGCCGGCGAGGCCCGCTGGATCGGCCCGCTGGCGGTGTTCGGCGCAGCGCCGATGTTCTTCTACCTGCTGCACCTGTATGTGCTCAAGCTGCTGTATGTGGCCTGCGTGGCGCTGTTCGGCCTGAACCAGGGCAGCCATTTCGGCTTCGACGGCATCGGCGCGGTGTGGCTGGTCGCGGTACTGCTGGCGATCGCCCTGTACCTGCCGGTGCGCGGCTTCGCCCGGCTCAAGGCGCGGCGGCGCGACATCGCCTGGCTCAAGTACCTGTAAAAGCGTTTTCAGCCGATGGCCCGATGGTCTACCATGCCGCCCGCCGGTTTCCACACGGAATCAAAAGGGAATCCCGGGCGCGCCGAGGGCGGGCCAAAGGGAACTGCCCCCGCAACTGTAGGTGCCGAGCCTGCGCCATCGATGCCACTGGGTCTGCCGACCCGGGAAGGCCGGCGCCGGCCAGGACGCACCAGTCAGGAGACCTGCCGGCACGCATTCACCAACCGGCGGGGTGTCCGGGATGGTCATCCGCCCCTGGCCGCGTGCTTGCCGCACGACGCCTGGCGATGCCTGTCCGTGGGCCATTCCGTGCACCACCCGACAGGAGATCGCCCCACCATGCCGCACCGCCTCGCCACCCTGCTCGCCGGCCTGTCACTGGCGGGCCTGGCCCACGCCGACGCCACCCGCTATCCGCTGACCATCGACAACTGCGGCCTGCCGCAGACCTTCGCCCAGGCTCCGCAGCGCGCGGTGACCATCGGCCAGGCCGGCACCGAGCTGCTCTATGCCCTGGGCCTGGGCGAGCGGCTGGCGGGCACTTCGCTGTGGTTCAACAACGTGCTGCCCGAGTTCAAGGCGCAGAACGACAAGGTCGAGCGCCTGGCCGACAACGAACCGGGCTTCGAGGCGGTGGTCGGCAAGCGCCCGCAGTTGGTGACGGCGCAGTTCGAATGGATGGTCGGCGCCCAGGGCGCGGTCGGCACCCGCGAACAGTTCGCGGAACTGGGCATTCCCACCTACCTGCTGCCCTCGGATTGCGAAGGCAAGGACAACCTGGTGGGCGCCGACGGTACCCGCCTGCAGCCGTTCAGGATCGACACCATCTACAAGAGCGTCAGCCAACTGGCCGAGATCTTCGACGTGCAGGATCGCGGCGAACGCCTCAATGCCGAGCTCAAGGGCCAGCTGGACCAGGCCCGGCAACGCCTGGCCGGCCAGGACCTGAGCCACACCAGCGCATTGTTCTGGTTCTCCAGCGCCGACCTCAAGGTCGATCCTTACGTCGCCGGTCGCCAGGGCGTGGCCGACTTCATGCTGCAGACCCTCGGCGTGCGCAACGTGGTCGAATCCAGCGAAGAATGGCCGGCGGTGGGCTGGGAAACCCTGGCCAGGGCCAACCCCACCTGGCTGATCGTCGCCCGCATGGACCGCCGCCGCTACCCCGCCGACGACTACCGGAAAAAACTCGAGTTCCTGCGCAGCGACCCGGTGACCCGCAACATGGACGCGGTCAGGCAAGGCCGGATCATCGTCCTCGACGCCGACGCCATGCAGGCCGGCATCCGCCTGTTCCGTGGCCTGGAGGTGCTGTCCAGCGCCTTTGCCAGCGGTAAAGCGCCACAACCATGAGCCGCTTGCTGCCCATCAGCGCCTTCGCGCTGCTCGCCCTGTGCCTGGCCATGCTCGCCGGGATCGCCATCGGCGAGACACGGATCAGCGCCGAGGTGGTCTGGCAGGTGCTGGCCAACCAGCTGTGGCAGGCCGGTCATGCGCTCGATCCGATCGACGCCGGCATCGTCTGGAACTACCGCCTGCCGCGCACCCTGGTGGCCGCCGCCTGCGGCGCGGGGCTGGCGACCTGCGGGGTGATCCTCCAGGCGCTGCTGCGCAACCCGCTGGCCGAGCCGTACCTGCTGGGCCTGTCGGCGGGCGCCTCGACCGGCGCCGTGGCGGTGGGCCTGTTCGGCCTCGGTGGCGCGGTGCTGTCGCTGTCGGCCGGCGCCTTCATTGGCGCGCTGGCCGCGTTCGCCCTGGTGCTGGTGCTGTCGCGGGCCAGCGGCAGCCGACAGGACAATGCGCAGGTGATCCTCGCCGGCATCGCCGGCTCGCAGCTATTCAACGCGCTGACGGCCTTTCTGATCACCAAGTCGGCAACCGCCGAACAGGCCCGAGGCATCCTGTTCTGGCTGCTGGGCAACCTCAGCGGCGTGCGCTGGCCAGCGGTGTGGCTGGCGCTGCCGGTGGCCGTGGTCGGGCTGGCGGTGTGCCTGTGGCACCGCCGGGCGCTGGACGCCTTCACCTTCGGCGCCGACTCGGCGGCCTCGCTGGGCGTGCCGGTGCGGCGCACGCAATGGTTGCTGATCAGCTGCACAGCGCTGGTGACCGCGGTGATGGTCTCGATCGTCGGTGCCATCGGCTTCGTCGGCCTGGTCATCCCCCACGCCCTGCGCCTGCTGCTCGGCCCTGGGCACAGCCGCCTGCTGCCGGCCAGCGCCCTGGGCGGCGCGTTGTTCCTGATCGTCGCCGACATCCTCTCGCGCACCCTGATCGCCGGCCAGGTGATCCCGGTGGGCGTGGTCACCGCCTTGATCGGCGCGCCGGTGTTCGCGTTGATCCTGGTCAGCCGCCGGGTGCGTCCATGACCGTGATGACCGCCATCGCCCACGCCCCGCTTGCCTGCGAGGGCCTAAGCCTGCGCCTGGGCGACCGCGACGTGCTGCAGGGAATCGACCTGAGCGTGATGCCCGGCGAGACCCTCGGCGTGGTCGGCCCCAACGGCTCGGGCAAGTCCACCCTGCTCAAGCTGCTCGCCGGCCTGCGCACGCCGAGCAGTGGCGGCGTGCGTTTGCTGGGCGAGGCGCTGGAGCGCATGCCGCGTCGGCGCGTGGCGCAAAGCCTGGCACTGGTCGAACAGCAGGCCGACACCCTGGACGCCATCAGCGTGTATGACGCCGTGGCCCTCGGCCGCACGCCGTGGTTGTCGGCCCTGGCGCCGTTCGGCGCGGATGACCGTGCGATCGTCGAGCAGGCGCTGGCCGACGCCGATGCCGGCCACCTGCGTCGGCGCCTGTGGGGCGAGCTGTCCGGCGGCGAACGCCAGCGCGTGCACATCGCCCGGGCCCTGGCCCAGCGGCCGCAGGTGTTGCTGCTGGACGAGCCGACCAATCATCTTGATATCCAGCATCAGTTGAGCCTGTTGCGGCAGGTGCAGGCGTTGCCGGTGACTACCCTGGTGGCCTTGCATGATCTGAACCAGGCGTTGACCTGTGACCGGTTGGCTGTCCTGGATCAAGGGCGGTTGGTGGCCTTGGGGAAGCCTGAAATGGTGCTGACGCCGGAGCGGTTATTGGGGACGTTTGGGGTTCAGGCTCATTACCTGGTCGATCCGTATGATGGGGCGCGGGTGCTGCGGTTTCGTGCCTGAAACGGCTGGGGGTGCTTTACAACCCTATCAAGGTCTTTGGAGGCGGGGTTATTGATTGTATCAAGGCCACCAGGTGCTCGCCGCGCACCTTGCAGCGCCTATGAGATCGAGCGCCGCCTGCGCGGCGCATCGCGGGACAAGCCCGCTCCTACATCTGTTTCGGGCCAATTTCTCCTGTGCCATTACCTGGTCCGCCCTGTTGGTACGACGCGGTTTCAGCGTGGGCATCACTGCCGCCCCGCACGACTTGAGGCATGAGCCAAGGCGGACAGCGATAACCTCACAGGAGTGACTGGCCCGAAACAGATGTAGGAGCGGGCTTGTCCCGCGATGCGCCGCGCGGGCGGCGCTCGATCTCATAGGCGCTGCAAAGCTCGTGGCAAGCACCTAGTAGCCCTAATGCAGTCAATAACCACCCGCGTCCAAACCTTGAAAGGACTGGCCCCAAGACCGTGGAGCACCGTGATCGCGGGGCAAGCCCGCTCCCACGTTGGTAATGCTGGTAAGGTTGCTTGCAGCGCGACAGCGCAAATGAGCAGGACGCGGACTCTACCGCATATTCGACTGTGCCGGACGCTCGCCCATCCGTTGCGCGAGCCTCAGCAGATAACCATCCGGGTCCTGGACCAGAAACTGACGCAGCCCCACCTCGATGGCGTCGGCGCGATACCAGACGTCCTCGCACGCCTGGAACAGCGGCCAGCGCTGGCGCTCGAGCCGCTCGACCAGCGGCGCGACCGCCGCGACGTCGATCTGCAGGTTGATCCCCCGCCCCAAGGGTTTTTCCAGGGGCCCGGTAAGCCAGTGATCCTCGGCGTCGAACTGCTCGAGCATGACCTGCGCGCCCTGCAGGTCAAGGTAGGCAAAGCGCTGCTCCGGGCGCTGATAGGCAATCTCGAACCCCAACAACGAAACCCAGAAATCCAGACTGCGATCGAGGTCACTGACGATCAGTTCGGGCACCATCTTGTTGCGCTGCAGCATGCAATCGTCCTTGAGCGGCATGGGAAAGTGGCGCACATGATATCCCTTACTCAATCTCAAGTCGTGCGCCAAGGCGGGCAACCATGGCCCAACAGGTTCGGCACGTTGCAATAGATGTAGGAGCGGGCTTGTCCCGCGATGCGCCGCGCGGGCGGCGCTCGATCTCACAGGCGCTGCAAGGCCCTCGCCGAACACCTGTCAGCCTCCCCCCAATCCCCAACCTTCACCCCACCCTCCACCAACGCGGCCGACAAGCCCGAAACGAATGCGAACTCGGCCGCAGGGCCTGGTCGCCCTTGGCATCGAAGCAGCCCAGCAGCAAGGCCACCGTCGGCGCATCGTCAATGGCCCCGAGGGAACTGCCGCAGGTGGCACAGAACGCACGGCAGGAGCCCTCGGACGAGCGGTACAGCGCAGGCAATCCACCCTCCCCGGTCCAGGCGACCGCTGCCTTGTCGAACTCCACCCAGCACAGGGTCAGGCTGCCGGAATGTCGCTGGCACTGCCCGCACGAGCAGGTATGCGGAAAACGCGGCTCGCCGCTGGCGGAGAACCGGATACGGCCGCACAGGCAGCCACCTTTGTAGCGGGTCATGGGGTTACCTTCCTTGGCTGCCGGGATTGCCGCACAATAGCCAACCTCGCGCCTACCAGTGGCGCAAAAGTGTTACGCCGTGTGGCATGCCGACCTGCCCTGCCTGCGTCGCCTGCTACAGTGCTCCCCGCGGCCCTTCCGGCCCCTGCAATGATGGAAACCTGCTGATGGAAAGAATGATCCAGTTCGTGGCCGTGGTGGTGGTCTGCACCCTCATCGGCGTCGCCTGCGAACACTACGAAGTCAACCGCTACCTGAAATGGCTGCTGATGGCCCTGCCGGCGATCCTCTGGGTGCGCCTGCGCAATCCGCTGCAACGCTGATTCCACCACCACGGGTTTGCAGTACACTCCCAGGCCTTACCGTGCTCAAGGCCCCACCATGCCCCGCCGCCTGTCTCGTCTACTGCTGCCCGTGTTGCTGCTCGGCGCCCTCGCCGCCTGCGACCAGAAACCCAGCCGCGAGGAAAAGATCCTCGCCAACCTGCCCCTGCAGGAAGCCTACGACCACAACATCGAGCGCATGGCAGGCCTGTTGGCCATGACCCACGCGCAGGTGCCCGAGGACAAGATCAAGGACGTGCTGCGCAAGCACCTGACCGTCGACGACCAGCGCCAGGACCTGTTCAGGCTCTACAGCGAGGAGCACTTCAGCGATGCCGAGTTCGACCTCATCGTTCAGGCTACCCGCGACCCGGCCAAGGCCAGGGAGCTTGGCCAGAGCGAGGAAGGCAAGCGCCTGAGCGAGAAGCTCACCACGCTGATGCGTGAAAGCGCCAGCGACGCCAAGGTCCAGGCCCTGGTGCAGGAGCGCATGCAACAGGTCGAGGATGACCTGCAGGCGCTGGAGCAGACTGCGCCCTGACCCTGGATAACAAGGGAGGATAATTCCGAGAGCTTTGTGGGAAACCGGAGCTCCCCTTGTCCTCCAATCCTGCAATTGCGCACAAGCATGGTCCACCTTGCGCCAAGCGCGTAAGGTGCGTTTTCCGCTGTATCCGACGAGGCCAAGGATTGCGATATTTCACCCCGCACGGACCGCGCCCCGACCTGCGCACCCTCATACTCGCCCTGTGCGCCACCACGGCCCTGGTCATGCTGCTGGCCAGCTACTTCGCCAGCTACCGGGTACAACGGCAACTGCTGATCGACAGCGCCCTGGAGGCCAACCGAGCCTATGCCGCCAAGCTGGCGGCCGTGACCGAAACCACCTTGGTCAGTGCCCTGCAGCAACTGGCCTACAGCGCCCGGCAAAGTGGCCTGCACCCGAACGACGACAGCCTGGTGCAGGATGAGATCGACCGCCTGCAACAGCAGGGCAACCTGTTCAATTCCACCTTGCGGGTCGATGCCCAGGGGACCGTGCGTTCGCTCTCGCCCGCCTCGCTGCAGCACCTGGCCGGCAGCCAGGCGACTTCACCCGGCGCCCAGCAAGCACTGCGCGAACACCGCACGCTGGTCTCCACACCTTTCCTGTCGGCGGCCGACAACCTGCTCGTGGTGCTCTCGCAACCGATCTTCGACGCCAGCGGCCACTACCACGGCTACATCGGCGGCAGCCTCTACCTGCGCGAGCGCAACCTGCTCAACAGCCTGCTGGGCACGCACTTCTACCAGAACGGCTCGTACCTCTATGTGGTCGATCGCAACCGCCGGCTGCTGTTTCACCCTGACAGCAAACGGGTCGGCACCCTGGTCGGCGACAACGCGCTGCTCGACGACCTGCCGAACCTCGACCATGGCACCCGGCGCCTGGTCAACAGCCAGGGCGTCGAGATGCTGGCCGGCTTCGCCACGGTGCCCAGCGCCGGCTGGACCATCGTCACCCAGCAGCCACTGCGTAACACCGTAGCCCCGCTGCGCCAACTGGTCCTCAATGTGGTTGCCATCTCCGCGCCGCTGGCCCTGCTCGGCTGCCTGCTGTTGTACTGGCTGACACAGGTCATCGCCCACCCGCTGCGACAGTTGACCCACGTTGCCCGGGGCATGGGCCAGCAACAGACCACCGAACGCATCCATCAGGTCCGCGCCTGGTACGCCGAGGCCGCCGAGCTCAAGCGCGCACTGCTGTTCGGCGTCAACCTGCTGCAGGAACGTATCGGCCGACTCAACCGTGATGCCCAGACCGACCCGCTCACCGGGCTGGTCAATCGTCGTGGCCTGCAACAGGCGCTGCGCCTGTTACAGGCCGAAAAGCGCGGCTTCGCCGTGGTGGTGCTGGACATCGATCACTTCAAGCGGATCAACGACGGCCATGGCCACGATATCGGCGATCAGGTCCTGCAGCAGCTGGCAGGCTTGATGCGTGGAAGCTGTCGCGAGGGGGACCTGCTGTGCCGCACCGGCGGCGAAGAGTTCCTGATACTGCTGCCGGGGGCGAGCCTGGAGGTGGCGACCGCGATCGCCGGTCACCTGCGCCTGACCGTCGAGCACGCCCCTTTCGCGCCAACTGGCGGCGTCACCCTGTCACTGGGCGTGGCCAGCTGGCGGCCTGGGGACGGCAGCGAACCCGCTGACGTGTTAAGCAACGCCGACAGGGCGCTGTACCGGGCCAAGCAGAAGGGTCGCAACCGGGTCTGCATCGACAGTCCGCACTGACGCCTGCCTGTCGCTGGTCATCGCCCAGCCACATCCGTCACGCTCAGGCCTGGCGTCTGCGCGGCACCTGTTCCGGCAGCGGCAGGGCGCCGGTGGCCAGGGCGCGAGCGCGGTCCACGCCCCAGACCAGCGCCCGGGTCATGGTCTCGCCTGGCCGCGAGGGGTAGTACTCCTCCAGCAAGGCCTTGCCACCTCGGGCATAGAGCCCGAGAAACAGTTGCGTGGCACCGACCCTGGACAGGCGCACCTGCACATCGATGCTGGTGCCGTCGCTCAGTTCCTCGTCATGGCAGCGACTGTGCAACTGCGCATCGGCCCACTGCCAGTAGGTCTCTTCCCTGATTCGCATTGCGCTCGATACTCCGTGTCTGAAATGCAGCGCAAGAAAAGCACAGCCACGAAGCCGCGACGAGGGCCACTCGCCGAAACCATGAGCGGGATCAAGAAACCACAGGAAAAGCCTGCCGTTGGGCGGTTTTGCTCTCATAGCAACAGGTTGCCCCGCTCCTCCTCGGTCAACTGCGCCTTCGCCCGTTCGTCCAGCGTCCCCGCGCCCAGCACCTGCACCGGGCTCTGGCGGTTGTACTGGGGATTGAGGCTCGCCCCGTCCTGCCCCGGCACCAGCCGCTCGCCGCCGAAACCCAGCACCTGCACGGTGATCACCGAAGGCTGGCGCTGCCTGGACGCAGCCTGCTGCTGGCGGCCCGCCTCTTCGGCAGCCTGGCTGGCCGACGATGCCGCGGCACTGGCCGAGGCGATCGCACCGGTGTTCACCGAGGCCACCACCGGCATGCCCTTGGCATCGCCCTGGACCTGGATGTTGGCGGCGTTGACCACCTGCAGCGCGGCGATGTTGACGTTGCCCGACACGCGGATCCCGGCCTCGCCGGCATCGATGGTGCCCAGCGGCGCGATCAGGTCGATATCCCCCGGTGGCACCTCGGCGATCGGATTGAGCGTGGCGATGCCGGCGCCGGTGCTCGGCACGCTCGGCGCCAGGCCGACGTTGCCCCAGCGGTCGTAGGTACGCTTGGGCGGGGTGTAGACCACGGTGGTCTTCGAGCCGCGACCGGCGTTGATGTCGCCCTGGGCCGACCAGCCGAGAATCGAGCCGCCGAAGGTGGTCATGATCCGGCTCTGGCCGAGCAGGATGCTGCCTTGCGAATACAGCTGGATGTTGCCGCTGCCCTGGGTGATCACCCCGGCGGTGGACGGCGGGGCCTCGCCTTCGATGCCGAACACTTGCTGGCCTCCCGGCGTCAGTACCTGGATATCGCCGCCGAAGTCGGTGTGGATGCCCGCCCCGCCGTAGAAGGTGGCGCTACCGCCATAGCTGATCGGGTTGCCGGCCACGTCCCGCTCGGGGAACAGCGCGGCGATCGCCTGGCGACCGCGCAGGTAGCTACCGGTGCGCGGACCGCTGACGTCGTTGTATTCGCGGCCACCCTCGCGCAGTTCGCTGAAGTACACCTGCCGGGCGAAGATCCGCTGCTGCTCGGCAGGCAGCGTGGCGAGGAATGCCCTGCCCGCCTCGGCGTCCCCCTCGAAGGCAAAGCGCGCGCGCAGCCAGGCCAGCAGGTCCTGGTCGTAGACCTTGACGACCTGGCCCGGTTGCCCCGCCAACGACCGGGAAGGATCGGCCAGGTGCTGCGGATCCAGGTAGCGTGCCAGCAGGCCGGCGTAGTCCGGTCCCTGCTTGCCGGCCCCGACGATGATGGCGATGGCCGCGCCATCGTTACCGGCGCCACTGCCACCGACCCGACCGATACTGGTGATCGCCGCCTCCTGATAGGCCGAGTCGACGCCCGATCCGGACTGGTACAGGTTGCGCCCGGCGACCACCTCGAGCTGGCCGGGGCCGGCAACATTGAAGGTGCTCAGGCGGATGTCGCGACCGGCGCTGACCAGCGAGACATCGCGGCTGTCGCCATGGATGATGAGGTTGCCGCGGGACAGGTTGTTGCCACCCTCGCCACCGGCCACCAGGCCGCCGGCTGCCTGGCGCTGGCTGCCCAGCACGGTGCCGGCGTTGACGATGTCGCGACCGGCCATGATGCGCAGCGGCCCGCTGCCCTGATAGAGCCTGAGCCCCAGCACGGGATAATCGATGACCTCGCCGGTGTTCAGCCCGACGATATCGCCGTCCAGCGCATAGAACCGCACTGGCTGCGCAGGCTGCATCCGGCTATCGACATAGGTGTTGACGCCGAAACTGTAGAGCGGACTTTCCCAGACATTGCGCGGCAGGTCGCCGTGCAGGTTGGTCGACAGCACGAGGTTGCCGGTACTGCTGCCCAGGAATGCGGGGCGCCACGGTGTTGGTAGCGCCGAGGCGTCGGTGCCCGCCTGGCTGACTGTGTAGCCGCCGGCATAGATCGAGTCCCCCGCGAGCAACTGCAAGCGCGTGTTGGCCGACGGCGCGGTCATCAGGCTCTCCGCCGAGGCCTGGCTCGCCGAGCTGCGCACCGAGTCGCCATAGTACAGGCTGCCATTGACGGCGGTGGCGCTGAGCGCGGTCGGATAGAACACGCGGCCGCCATGGATCGCCAGGTTGCGGGTCGCGACACTGGCACGGTTGTGAACGTTCGGTGCCAGGTCGCCACCCAGGCTGACCAGTTCGATGGAGGTCTGCGGGGTCCACAGCGAGAACCAGCTGTTGCCGCGCCCGCTCATCCGCGTGCCATCGTCGGCAGTGAACGGCGTGCTGTTGAACGTCGGCACCCGGCCCGGATCGCCTACCCCCTGCAGCACCAGGTCGCCGCGGCTGAGCAGGCGCACGCCGCTGTCACCCGGCATCAGCATGACGCCGCCCCAGGCCTTGGCCCGGGTTGCGCTGTAGGGGTCGTAGGCGCGCGATTCGCTGTTGTCCTGCTCGATGCCGTAGCTGCCGTAGATCGACTGCAACAGCCCGATATTGGCCGCCTCCACCTGCAAGGCGCCGCGCAGGTTGACCAGCGTTCCCTGCAGGTCCATCTGGGCGTCCGCGGCCGTGATCGCGGCCAGCCCCGGGTTGAGTCCGCCACCGACACGCAGGTCGAGGTCGCCCCCGCCGGTCTGCACCAGGCGCCCATCGGCGTCCACCCGGCCGCTGCTGGCGACCACCAGGTTCAGGCCCTGGCTGCGCTCGACGCTGGAAAGGTCGGCGCCGCTGGCCTGCAACAGGCCGGCCGCGCCCGCCACCCGCACATCCAGATTGCCGCCACCCAGGGTGCCGATGCCGGTGAAACCGACCAGGTACGGCAAGCCGGGTGCGCTGGCCGGGTCCTGGGCGAAACTGCCGAAATTGAGCCACCAGGCACCTGGCGTGCCAGCGTCGGTCTGCCCTTGGCGCCACAGCCAGTTGCCGACAGCCGCCGAAGCGGTCTGACGGCGCGTCTGCTGCTCGGTAGCCTTGGGCCCGACCAGGTTGCCGGTCAGGTCGCCGCCAGCGGCGATCAACAGGTTGCCGCCCTGCTGCGGATACCAGGCCCGGTACTGGCCGGTGGTCGATTCGTAGGCCGCGCCCAGGGCGCCAAGCACGCTGCCATCGGCCTGGCGACCGCGGGCCAGCTGATGCGCATCGATGCCCTGCTCGAGCAGGGCCGGTGCCTGGGTACCGGCGGTGTAGACCCCATACAGCGAGTCCATGCGCCAGTCGCCGGCGCTGAGCAGTTCAAGGTCGCCGGTTCCGGTGCGCAAGACGCTGTACAGCTGGGTCTGCGGGGTGATCTCGGCCTTGGTGACGCCGCCCGGCGTTTCGACCTTCAGGCACCAGGTCGGCCGGGCGGTACACAGCGCCAGCAGGTTGGAGGGTACCGGTTGGCCGGGCACCCGCCCAACCGCCAGGTTGGTCCAGAAATAGCTGATGATGGGTTTGGAAGTCTCGATCACCCGCGTGGCGATGTAGTGCTGGTCGGCCAGGCGCAATGCGCCGGCGTCAGGCTCCGGGCGGGTGATGCGGCTGTCGGCGGCGCCCAGGTCGGCGCCGGCCACCAGGCGCATCGACCAGGATTGCGAGCCCTCCGGCAGCATCTGCCCGAGCGCCCAGTTGCGTCCCTGCTGGCCGGCGACCTCCTGGCGCAGGTCGACCCAGAACACACCTGTGGGCAGCTTGACGTCGGTGCCGGCCGGCAGCAGCGCGCCCACTGCCAGGGCCAGGGCGCCACGCTGGGTCAGCCCTCCCACAGGCAGGGCAGCGCCCTTGCGCCAGACCCCACCGCGCACCGCCACGCTTACCGGCAGGCGGCTGCCGGCATCCAGCCGGGTATCGGCGGCCAGAGTCACCGCCTGCTCGAGCAAGGTGCCGGCGGCATACAGGAGATTGCCGGAAGCATCACGCACGGCGGCATCAAGCACGGTACCGGCCGGCAGGGTCACGGCGCTTGCCAGGGTCAGCACAGCGGGCAGCCGGGTGTTGGCCGGCAGCGAGGTGTCGGCGAACGGCAGGTCGAAATTCAACGTGCTGCCCGCGGGGTAGCGCGTGCCGGCGGCCAGTTCGACGCCGCTGCGTGGAATCACCAGGTCACTGTCGAATGGCTGCTTGCCGGGAATCAGGATCCAGCCACGGCCATCCATGCGTTCGCTGCCGGTGGCCAGCTCCGGCGGCAGGAAGCCGTCGCTGATGCTGCCATGGACTTCCAGGTTGCCGCCGGCGCGCAGGGCCAAGTGGCCGACTTCGCCGGAACCGCGCAGCGCAGTCTGCGCCGTGGCCGGGTTAATACTGGCGTAGCGATGACCGGACAGGTCGAGGTCGCCGCGCACCACCAGGTCGGTCTGGCCATCGCGGCTGGCGATCTCCACGCCGGGGCGCAGGTGCAGGGCCTTGGCGTAGGCAGCGTTGTTCAGCCCGGCCAGGCGGTTGTCGAGCAGGTCGCGGTTGGCCAGCGCGGCATTGACGAACAGCACGCTGCGCGCATGCTTGGCGTCGAGATAAGCCTGGTCGATGTACTGGTACGGCCGACCACTGGCCGCCGTGCCGCCATTCAGCGCGTCGGTGTAGCGCTGCTGGCCGACCACGGCGATGGACTGCGCACCCTGGATGTCCAGCCTGCCACGGGCATCGATGGCGATATCACCGGCGATGTCGCCGCCCACGCGCGGCGCCGTCAATACCAGCGAGCCGCGGGCACGGCCGTCGTGTTGCGCGGCGGCGGTGCCGTGGCGCAGGTCCAGGCGAGCGCCGGGGCTCAGGGTCAGCACGCCGTCGCCGCTGGCCAGCTCGATCTGCGCCCGGTTCGGCGCATCGATGATCGCACCGTTGCTGTCGACCCGCAGCAGGCTGCCATGGGCATCGAGCACCGCCCCGGCGGCCAGGGTCAGGCCATGCCCGGCCGCCAGGCGGATGCTGCCGACCTGGGCGCCGCTGGCATCGACGGTGCCGGCCACGGTCAGCTGGCCGTTGTCCAGCGAGAGGCTGATTTCCCGCGCCTTGAGCTCGCTGCCGATGACCAGGTCGCCCTGGGTGATCTGGAAGCTGCGCGCGCCGAACACCTGGTCACGGTTCAGGCGCTGGTTGAGGCCGGCGAAATCATCCACCTGGCGGGCACGGATCGCCACCGCTCCCTGGTCGTACGGCACTCGCGTGCCACCGGCGTCATGATCACCGCTGGCGGCGCCAAGGAGCTGGCCCTGCAGGCTGACCTGCCCGCCCAGGGCAGTGGCGCTCAGGCGGCCGGCGCGATTGTTGCGGGCACTGAGGTCAACCAGGCTGCCACTGGCCTGGCGGATGTCACCGGCAGCGCTGGCCAGCAGCAGCTCACCGCCCCAGCTGTACTGGGTCACGTCGTTGAAGGTCAGGCTGCGCCCGGCCAGGTCGATACGCGAACGCTCCCCCAGGACCAGCGCCTGTTGCGCCGAAACGCTCAGCTTGCCGCTGGGCAGGCTGAAGGTACCGTCGAGCAGCACCTGCTGGCCACTGAGCGCGAGCTCCGCGCCCACGCCATCGCGGCCGCTGGCCAGCGCGCCACCGCCACCGGTCACGCGCAACAGACCACCGGCGCTGATGCGGTTGATCGAACCGGCGCCGCCGGTCCACAGCGGCGTCTCCACCAGCAAATCGCCACCGCTGTACTGGAAGCCGCCCTCGCCCTGCCAGGCGCCGCGCTGGTGGTACACCTGCAACGCCCCGCTGTGATTGGCGCTGACCTGGCGGCTGGCGCGGATGTCGACCTGGCTGAAGCCCAGGGTCTGGCGGCTCATGCTGGCGGTGCCGTCGGGCTGGCTGGCCGGCCCGTAGCCGAAGGTCAGGTTTTCCACCCGCAGCTCGAGCACGCCGTCGCCACTGCCCGCGCCACCGGCGATGGGTGCGCCAGGCAACGTACGGGCGCCGTTCCACACCAGGTTGCCGGTGTGGATGGTCGCCCGTTCGCTGGCCTGGCCGAGGCCGTAGATGGCCGGCGTGCCGAGGATCAGTTGCTGCACGCGGTTGCGCCCGGTCAAAGGATCATAGGTGTCGAGCACGCTGTTGCCGAAGAAGTTCAGCGAGTCGGCCGCCGTCAGCGACAGGGTCTCCAGGGCGGGAATGCCGCCCTCGGTGCTGCCCTGGAACAGACGGTCGAGCACTTGCTGGTTGAGCGTCAGCCCCTGGCCCAGCACCCCGGCGTTGGCCGCGGCGGCCAGCGCGGCGGCGGAGCCGACGTTGATCCGCCCTACCGCCAGGCCCAGGTGGCGGGTGCCGAAGCTGACCTGGTCGTCGAGGTTGAAGGTGCGGTCGGTCGCGGCGAACAGCGAGCCGTCCGAGTACAGGCGGGTCACCCCCGCGCAGTTGCCCGAGGGGCAATCGCCAATGAGGATGCTGCCGGGCGCGAAGACATCGCCGGCCACCGACGGCAGCACGTCCAGGCGGCCGTTGGACAGCGCCAGCAAGCCGTGGGCATTGGGGTCGATGAGGAAACCGTCATTGGCATCGAACGGCACCGCCCCCTGGCCCAGGGTAATGATACCGGCCCCCTGCTCGACGACGATGGCGCCACGCGCCCTGTCGGTAGCCAGGAACACCTCGCCGGCGCGCAGTTCGGCACCACTGCGCACGAGGATGTCAGCGGTCGACTCCTTGAAGCGCATCATGTTGCCACCCTGGCCGTAGAGCACCTCCGGACGGGCGCCGATGCTCAGCCGCGGCGCCTTGAGCGCGCTCAGGTCGCTGGCGCGCAGCGCGACCCGGTTGGGTTGCAACCAGTCGCTGGCCTGACCGTCGGCGAGGATCTCGATGGCCTCCACGCCCAGTACCGCCACGCTGCCGCCACGTCCGTCGCGGGCGGCGTCGAAGCGCGCCTGACCGGTAAAGCGGAACGCGGTCTCGGGATCGGCATTGGGCTTCAGGCGCAGGGTCAGCCACTTGCCATCGGCCTCGAGCGCCGCCCGCGGAACACCCTTGGCCAAGGCGTCGGCCCTGACGAAGGCGGCGTAGGACATTTCGTTGTACTGGCTGTAGCGGCGCAGGGTGTCGGCGGCGGTGAGGATCACCTGCCCCGACAACGGCTGGCGGATATCGGTGTTGGCCACCGACAGGCTGCCCGAGGTGGTCCAGGAACCATTGCGCATGACCTGGCTGATGCCTCGCTGGCCGGCCATGGCCAAGCCGTTGAGCTCGACGCGGAAGGCGCCCGGCAACAGCGCGTAGCTGGCCGGCAGCAAGGTGTAGGTACCCGCCGCCAGCCCCGGCACGCCCTGGTCGAGGGTGATGCGCTGGCCGATGGCCGGGTCCGCCACGCCGGCCTCCCCGGCCAGCGGCGCGTAGTCGCCGGCCAGGCCTGGGACGATGGCATAGACCGGGTTGCTCGACAGCGACGGCAGTACCAGGCGGCCATCGGCATCGAGCTGCATCAACGGATGGTAGCGGGCGTCGGTGGAGCCGCCGCGCCCGGAGACGAAGCCGGCGCCGGTCAGTTCGCCGCCGCCGGCCAGGTCGATCAGCGCCCCGGCCTGCACATCGATGCGCTTGCCGGCCAGGACCACCCCGTGATCGCTATCGCCGGTGCCGCCGATCAGGTTCACCGGCTTGCCGTCGTACAGGTAGCTCAGGCCATCGACCGTGCCGCCGTAAGGCATGCGCAGCCCCGCCGCGCTGACCGAAGTGATGCTGCCGGGCAGCAGGCGCACATCCTGGCCGTTCTCGCCGGTATCCCCCAGCAGCACCTGGCCAAGCGGCGCCCGCACCACCCCACCCTGCTCCACCGTGCCAGCGCCCAGGTGCAGGCGGCCGAACACCGACAGCGGCACGCCTGGCGTGGCCTCACCGACCCGTCCGATCCGCAGGGTGGCGTCGCGGGTGCTCAGCACGCGGGCGTAGGCACCGCTCACGGGGTACAGTTGCGCGGCCAACAGTTCAATATCGGCATTGCTGCTCAGCTGGGTCGGCATCGAGGGGATGTCGCGGCCGAGGAAGCGGATATCCCCTTCACTGCGCAGACGCGTCAGGGCAAAGCCCCGACGGTCGAACTCAAGCTGTTGCCCGCCACTGAGGGCCAGGTTGCCGTGGGCGCCCAGGCTCAGTTCGTCGCGTATTTCAAGCAGGTTGGCCTCGACCTGCAACAGTGCGTGCGACGCCTGCTGCGACAGCCCGCCCTTGACCGTCGGGCGCACGGTCTGGTCGCCGCCCAGGTGGTTGCTGCCTGCCAGTCGCACGTAGGGCGCACGCAGGCGGATGCGGCTGTCGTCGGCACTGCCGTCGGCGAGCACCAGGGAGCCGGCGTACAGTTGCAGCCCCTGGGCCAGGTCCAGTGCCAGTGAGCCATCGAAGGCCAGCACACCGTCGCTGAGCAGGGCCAGGTTGGTGAAGCCACCGCGCTCGACGGTGTCCACATCCAGGCGCGCATGGCCATAGCGCAAGCGCTCGTCGGTCCCGGCCCCACGGCCGAGTACCAGCTCGCGCGGCACATTCAGGCCATCCTCCAGGCCATCCTTGCGGTACAGACCGGTATCGAGGGCCACGCCGAGGCTGCCGCCCGCCGCGCCGACACCGCCGGACCTGGCGCTGAGCGTGCCGTCCAGGCGCAGGCCATAGCTGGAGGCCAGGCTGATGCTGCCACCGGCGCTGGCCATTGCCAGTGGGCCCTGACCACGGATGTCCAGCACGGCGCTGGCGCCATCGGCGCGCAAGCGGGCGCCACGGGCGATGTCGACAAAGAGGTAGGCGCCGTCGCTGGTCCCCTTGGCGTGGTCGATCTGCCCACCAATGACGATGTTGCCGCCGGCGGTGACCCGCCCATAGCGCCGGCCCTGGCTGTCGAGGGCGGTAAGCGCCTGGCCGGAGACATCGATCAACGCCTCGCTGCCCAGGCGGATCGCACGGTTGTGCAGGCTTTCCTGCACCCCGCTCACCACCGTTTCGGGCAATGCCTGCAACAGGCTCACCTTGCCACCGGCGGCCAGCAGCGAACCGTCCAGATTCAATTGCGCGGTACTGCTCAGGGCGATCGACTGCAACGGGTCGACACCGATGCTGGCGCCACGGCGCACCTCCAGCAGCGCGGCCTCGCGGTCCGCCTGGGCCAGGCGGGTATCGCCGGCGGCGAGGCTCATGCTAGCACCGGCACGCAGGCCCAGCTCGCCCTTGATCGCGTTTTCACGCACCTGCGGCGGCAACCACAGGGTGGCCTGGTCAGCGACCGACAGGCTGGCGTCGAGCAGTTCCACGGGTCGGGTGACCTGCACCTGGGCGCCTTCGGCCACGATCAACTGTCGCGTGCCACGGACATTGTACTGGGCGAAGCCGCGGTTGAAGAAATCCGCGCCGAGGGACAAGGCGCTGGCGTCGGCCACGCCGCCGATCCGCACGCGCTCGGCCTGCAGGTCGAGGGTCCCGGCGCCGTTGCTGCCATGGCCGCGCAGCTCGCCATCAAGGCGCAGGCGCCCGTCACCGCTGGCGTTGAACACGCCGGCCTGCAACGTCAGGTTGCCGCCACTGCCACCGCGCAGCTGATTGCGCTCACCGCGCACCACCCCGCCGGAAACATCCAGCACGCTGGCCTGCCCGAGCAGCACATCGCCTGAGCTGCGCAGCGACAGGCTGCCGCCGTTGCGCCAGGCCATGGCCCCTGCGTCTTCGCGGTCGCTGCGCGCACCACCGACATCCAGGCGCACACCTTCGCCAACCAGCACCTGCGCACGCAATCCGGCCGGCGTGGCCAGGGCGATATCGCGCAGGTCGGCGCCGTCACGCTGGCGCAGCACATCGCCCAACATCATCTGCCCGCCCTTGGCGGTAAGGTCGGCCGCGACCCGCACCTGCGGCGCGTACAGGGTCAGTTGCCCGCCGTCGGCCAGGTGCAGCGCCTGGTCGACCTGCACCGACTCGCTGGCGGCAATGCTCAGGCCGCCCAGCGCGAAGCCGTTGAGCAATTCGCTGTCCAGCACCAGTCGCCCGCGCCGCTGCTCGTCCAACGGCGCCTGCAACTGCACATCGGCACTGGCCCCACGGTTGCCGCCAGCCAACGTCACCTGGCGCAGCACCGGGGTCAGGCTGAAGGCCAGGTCCTTGCTGGCGGTGAGGTAGCCCAGCAGCTGCTGGCCGATGACCAGCTGGGCGCCTCGGGCGCGAGCACTATGGACCTGCTTGTAGCCATCCAGCCCGGCCACCGGCGCCTGCACCTGGCGCTCGTCCTGCCAGGTATCGCCGACCAGCCGACCGTCGAGCAATGCGCCCTGGGTGGCCACCACCAGGCTGCCGGCGTCGCGCCCGACGGTATAACCCTGCTCGAAGCGCTGCTGCGGCGCGATCAGCGGGTTGTAGAACACACGGGTCTGGGCCCAGCGCGCCGAATGGTCCTCGAAGCCCTGGTACAGGCCGCTGTAGAGCAGGTCGCCAGGCGCCCGCGACAGCTCGTACAGGCGCCCGTCCTCGCCACGCAGCCAGCTCTGGCGCACATAGCCGTCCTGCACCGCCAGGGTGCCGCCGGACAGGTTGATCTCGGCGCCGGCGCGGGTGACCAGGTCCTGGCCGGTGAAGGTCACGGTGCCGCCCTGGGCCATCCATTCACCCACGCCGTGGCTGCGCGTGCCCAGGTAGCCGCCCACCTCCAGCAGGCCACCCGCGGTGTACCAGCGGTCGCCGGCATGACCATTGACGCCGGCCGCGACGTGCACCAGCTCACGCACGTCGACCCACACATCGCTGTTGATCAGCCCGCCCTTGTCGCGGTTGCCGGCGGCATCGCGCTGCTCGTTGCCCTGGACATTGATCTTGATGGCATTGCTTTCCATCGCCACCTTGACCCCAAGCGCGCCAGCCACATCGAGGCGCGCGCCATCGTCGACCAGGCTGCGCCGGCCGGCGCTGACCGCCACCTGGCCACCGGTGGCCAGGGTCAGCGAACCGTCCTGGAAGTGCACGGTGCCGCCGCTGACCACTTCCACCCGCGACTGCTCGGGGCGGTCGATGACCGTGCTGAGGTTGTCGAAGCGCCCCGTGGCCAGGTTACCGTTGCTGCCGTTGACCACCGCCCTCGAGGCTTCGCGCTGGCTGTCGAGCGCCGCGCTGTCGTCGAGCAGCACGGCGGTAACGCTGCCGCGCTCGAAGCTGACGCTGCCGGTGGCATCGCTGGCGGCGTTGAGCAGGTGGATGCTGCCGCGCCGATCCACCGAGGTGCTGACCAGGACCACACCCTGCTGGCGCACCTGGTGACCGGTCAGGGTGACATCGCCGCCACTGGCCTGGATCAGCCCGCTGTTGCTCACCGTGCCGGCACTGCTGCCGGGCTTCAGGCTACCCGCCACTTCGTTGCCACGGGTGGTCGAGTAACGGTTGGCCTCGGTGCCCTGGCCGCGACGGATATAGAAATCGTCCGCCGCCGCCAGGGTCGCCTGGCCCTTGCCGGCGATGATCTGGCCGTCGTTGCCCACCTCGCTGCCCAGCAACAGCACGTAGCCGCCACCGCTGGTGGAGCTGCTCGGCGCCTGGGTACGAATCTGCGCGCCGCGCTCGACCAGCACCTTGCCGGCGGCATTGGTGAAGGTGGCCTGGCTGGCGCTGCTGTCGACGTAGAGCCCGCGCTGGGTGAACTGCTCGTCACTGACCTGGGCGGCGGCGGCCACCAGGTTGCGCACGTTGACCTGGCTGGTGCCGTTGAACACCACACCGTTGCGGTTGATCAGCATCACCGTGCCGGGCGCCTCGATCTGACCATGGATCTGGCTCGGACGGGCGGCGGGGTCGTTGACCCGGTTGAGCACGGCCCAGTCCGCCTGCTGCTCGAAACGCACGGTGGTGTCGCGCCCGACGTTGAAGGTCTCCCAGTTGAGGATGGCCTTGTCGGCGGTCTGTTCGATGCGCACCTGGGTCTTGCCATCGGCCTGGCTCTGCTGCGGTGCCTTGGCATTGAGCCAGCCCTGGGTCAGCGGGTTCTCGTCGACCTTCAGGCCACCCTCGCCCAGGCCGTTGGGCACAACCTGCGGCTGCACCTGGGCCAGGGTCCGGCCATTGGCCTGGGCCGCCTGCTGGGCAGCGATGGCCGCCACCGTGTTGTTGAGGTTGTTCACCGAACGCTGGAACTGCTGGTTCAGGCGCTGCTGCTGGGCCAGCGGTGGTGGCGATCCCGGCAGCACCTGCCCCGCCCCGCCGGCGCCAGCGGCGCCGCTCGGGGCATTGGAGGCGCCCTTGGCGGCGAACCAGCCCGAGCTGAACGGCTGCGCCGCGTGGGCGCTGCCCGCCAGCATCAGCAAGGCGATGGCCTGGGCCAGTGGCTTGAGCCGCGGCGGCTCGCCGCGACGCTGGATGGCGGAGGCTGAAAGGGCTGGCTTGGGCATGCCGCGCGACATCGCAGGGTTCCTTGTGCTGGTTCTCGAGATCAGGGGATGGCGGTCGTGATGCCGCTTTGCCATAAGGCGCTCCGGCGACCGGGGGACCGAAGCTTTGTCATGCAAAGTTCATGGGGCTGGGGTATGGCGAACGCCTGCACCCGGCGCAATGCCGGTGCTCGTGCTGCCAGGTCGACGCAAAATGAAAAAAGCCCCGGCGTCACCCACGGGTGCCGCCAGGGCCCATGCCCACGTCCGAGGACGCGGGCCACCGGGGTTTTGCCTGTTACGAGCGACCGATACCGTTGCACACGTTGGTGTTGGCGATATCCAGGCCTTCGTTGCCTGCGTTGGTCAGGAAGGCCTTCTTGATTTCATCGGCGAAGGCGGCGGGCACGGGTACGAACGAGTGGATACCGATGGCCAGGTCGTGGTTGCCGCTGTACAGGTCGTTGAGGAAGCCACGAACAGCGGTGGCGTCGGCGGCGTCCTTGTAGCACTGGCCAACCAGCAGGTTGGTGTAGCCGACGATCGGGTAGCCAGTGGTTGGGACCGGCTTGTCGCTGGCGCCACGGCCGAAGGTGACAGCCCAGCTGGCCGGGTTGGCGCGGTTGGCGGTCGGCGCGGTGGCGCTGGCCAGGGCGGCCTGGGCGTTGTCGACGGTCGGCAGCACGGCGGTGCCGCTGGCCAGCTTGCTGACACGGGCAACCTGGGCGTTGTTGGCGGTATCGACGAAGTCGGGGCTGACGTAGCCGATGGCGCCGTCGGTGGCATTGACTGCGTTGATCACGTCAGCGCTGCCGGCCACGCCCTGCCAGGTGCTCGGCTCGGTGCCGACGTTGGCGCTGGTGAAGGTGCTGCTGACCGAGAAGGCGGTCGGGCAGCTGTCGTTGAGGAAGCGCGCAAGCAGCTCGGTGGTGCCGCTGCTGCCGTTGCGGTAGATCACCTTGATCGGGGTGGTGTCGGCGGTGCCGAGCAGTTGGCCCCAGGTGGAGATGCTGCCGGAGAACACGCCGCACAGCTGCGAAGCGTTGACCTGCAGATCGCTGACACCGTTGCGGTGGTAAGGGATGGTGACGGTGGTGCCGACGGCCGGGATCTGGATCAGCTTGCCCCAGGTGGCGGCGCGGTTGGTGTCGTAGGTCGACAGTTCGCTGGCGCTGAGCACCGAGTCGGAACCGGCGAAGTCGACGTTGGTGCCGGCCGGCTGGTTGATCGACGCAGGGGCGTTGGTCAGGAAAGCGGTCTTGCCACCGCCGCTGCCCACGCCGGTGTAGCTGAAGCCGCTTGGCAGGATGCCTTCCCAGGTGGCGTTGCCGTTGTACAGCGGCTCAGGCAGGGTGGCGCCGCCACCGACAACAGCAGCCATGGATTGGGCCGAAGCCAGGGTAGCAGCCACCAGGGAGGCGGCGATCACAGTACGCTTAAACATGAAGCAATCTCCTATCGTCGTGTTCGTACGTTGAGTGGGTCGCGCATTGCTGTGGCCACAGGCCGCATCCCCTGATCCAGAGGGGCTGGCGGCCTGTCCACGGAGGCAACATTCGCAGCTTGTGGTGACAGGCAGAGGAAAAAACATCGGGAGTTCGGCGGGGAAAAGCTCGGGTGTCGGGGGGCGTTTTTTGCGCTCGCGGCTGGGCAGACAGGGAACAGGGCAAACGGTACCGGAGGGATCGATCAGGAGGATGGCGGATCAGGCACTCGGGAGTTTGTAGCAGGTGAGAAAAAAGATTCTGCCAGTGCGACCACTTCACAGTGGCCGGTGGCTCATGCTGGGGGGAACCCGCTCCCGCAGCGCCCGGCTGCGGGAGCGATCACTTAGGGCGCGGCGACCTCGCTGGGCGTCGCCAGTTGCAGGATCTCGCTGGTGTAGGCCCACTCTTGCTGGACCTTGTCCGGGTGCTCGTTCAGGCGGATGCCGTAGGACGGGATGATCTGCTTGATCTTCGCCTGCCACTCGGGCGTGGCCACCTTGTCCTTGAACACCTTGTTCAGCAGGTCGAGCATGATCGGCGGCGCGGTCGAGGCGCCCGGCGAGGCGCCGAGCAGCCCGGCGATGCTGCCATCCTTGGATGTCACCACTTCGGTGCCCAGCTTCAGCACCCCGCCCTGGTTCTCGTCCTTCTTGATGATCTGCACCCGCTGGCCGGCCTGCCACAGGCGCCAGTCGGCCTTCTTCGCCTCGGGGAAGTAGGTCTGCAGCGCGGCGAAGCGGTCATCGTCGGACTGCATCAGCTGGCCGATCAGGTACTGCACCAGGTCGAACTCGCGCACCCCGACCCGCACCATCGGCCAGGTGTTGTGCAACGACATGCTGGCGAACAGGTCAAGCAGCGAACCTTCCTTGAGGAACTTGGTGGAGAAGGTGGCGAACGGCCCGAACAGGATCATGCGCTTGCCGTCGAGCACCCGGGTGTCCAGGTGCGGCACCGACATCGGCGGCGCGCCGGTGGCGGCGATGCCGTAGGCCTTGGCCATGTGGCGCTGGGCGATGGCCGGGTTGTCGGTAACCAGGAACGAGCCGCCCACCGGGAAGCCGGCATAGTCCTTGGCCTCGTCGATGCCGGACTTCTGCAGCAACGGCAGGGCCGCGCCGCCGGCGCCGATGAACAGGAACTTGGCGTCGGTGGTCGAGGTGCTGCCGTCCTTGAGGTTCTTGTACTCGACGTGCCAACTGCCGTCGTCGTTGCGGGTGATGTCCTGCACCTCGCTGGACAGCTTGAGGTCGAAGTTGGGCCGGGTCTGCAGGTAGCCGACGTACTGGCGGGTGATCTCGCCGAAGTTGACGTCGGTGCCGATGGGCGTCCAGGTGACGGCGAGCTTCTGGTTCGGGTCGCGCCCCTCCATCATCAGCGGCACCCACTTGGCGATCTGCGCATGGTCCTCGGAATACTGCATGGGTTTGAACAATGGGCTGGCCTGCAGCGCCTCGTAGCGCTTCTTGAGGAAGCGGATGTTGTCGTCGCCCCAGACGAAGCTCATGTGCGGTGTGGTGTTGATGAACGAGCGCGGATTCTTCAGCACCCCCTGCTTCACTTGCCAGGCGAGGAACTGGCGGGTGACCTGAAACGACTCGTTGATCTCCACCGCCTTGCTGATGTCGATCTTGCCGTCCTTCTCCGGGGTGTAGTTGAGTTCGGCCAGCGCCGAGTGGCCGGTACCGGCGTTGTTCCAGCCGTTGGAGCTTTCCTCGGCGACCTTGTCCAGGCGCTCGACCATCTCCATCGACCAGCCCGGCTCCAGCTCGTTGAGCCAGACCGCCAGCGTGGAACTCATGATGCCGCCGCCCACCAGCAGCACATCGACCCGCTTGCCTTCGGCGGCGTGGGCGTGAAGGCCCAGGGCCAGGACCAGTGCCGCGACTGCCCACCTGGGCGTTTTGCTGATGTTCATGTGCTCTCCCGTGTTGGTCGTTCCGTGCGTCTGCGGAATCAAGCTTAGCCGACTGATTTGCTCGGGCATGGTCAGGATGCTTGTTGTCGCCTTTAAACCCAGCACTTTTAAGGTATTGACGTCCGGCTTGGACTTGCCGGGGCTGCTTTGCAGCCCTTTCGCGGCACAAGGCCGCTCCTACAGGGGGGGCGCGGTCGCCTGTAGGAGCGGCCTTGTGCCGCGATAGGGCCGGTACAGGCAGCCGATAATCGCCCGCTTTATACAGCCAATCATTTGACCAAACTAACCAGATAGTACAATTATCGAAACATCCAAAAACAACAAAGCGATGCCCCGTCATGACACCTCGAATCCTCGTGCTCAACGGCCCCAACCTCAACCTGCTGGGCACCCGCGAACCCGCCCAATACGGCCACGAAACCCTTGCCGACCTGGCCCGTCTGTGCGCCGCCAGCGCCGCCGAGCTGGGCCTGGAACTGGAGTTTCGCCAGACCAACCACGAAGGCGAGCTGCTCGACTGGATCCATGCCGCCCGTGGCCGCTGCCACGGCATCCTGATCAACCCCGCCGCCTGGACCCACACCTCGGTGGCCATCCGCGACGCCCTGGTGGCCAGCGAACTGCCGGTGATCGAGGTGCACCTGTCCAACGTGCACAAGCGCGAGCCGTTCCGCCATCTGTCGTTCGTCTCCAGCATCGCCGTGGGGGTGATCTGCGGCCTCGGCAGCCAGGGCTATTGCATGGCCCTGGGCTACTTCAGCAAATACCTGCGCGAGCACGCGGCATGAACGGCGCGGGTATCCTCGCCGGCCTCATCGGCCGTGGCATCCAGGCCTCGCGCACCCCGGCGCTGCACGAGCATGAAGGCGACGCCCAGGCGCTGCGCTACCTGTACCGGCTGATCGACGCCGACCAGCTGGGCCTGGACGACAGCGCCCTGCCCGCCCTGCTCGATGCCGCCGAGCGCACCGGTTTCACCGGGCTCAACATCACCTTCCCGTTCAAGCAGGCGGTCCTGCCGCTGCTCGACGAGCTGTCGGACGAAGCCCGTGGCATTGGCGCGGTGAACACCGTGGTACTGTGCGATGGCCGGCGGGTGGGCCACAACACCGACTGCCTGGGTTTCGCCGAGGGCTTGCGGCGCGGCCTGCCTGGGGTCGCGCGGCAACGCGTCGTACAGATGGGTGCTGGCGGCGCCGGCGCGGCAGTGGCCCATGCGCTGCTGGCCGAAGGCGTCGAGCGGTTGCAGCTGTTCGAGGTGGACCCGGCCCGCGCCCGGGCACTGGTGGACAATCTCACCCAGCGTTTCGGCGCCGGTCGTGCCGTGCTCGGCGAAGACCTGGCTGGCGCGGTGGCCGACGCCGATGGCCTGGTCAACACCACGCCCGTGGGCATGGCCAAGCTACCCGGCACCCCGTTGCCGCCCGCACTGCTGCACCCTCGACTATGGGTGGCGGAGATCATCTACTTCCCCCTGCAGACCGAGCTGTTGCGCCATGCCCGCGCCTTGGGCTGCCGCACCCTGGATGGCGGCACCATGGCGGTGTTCCAGGCGGTCAAGGCCTTCGAGCTGTTCAGCGGCCGCCCGGCCGATGCCGAGCGCATGCAGGCGCACTTCGCCAGCTTCTGACCACCAGGAGGTCCATCGCGGGCCTGTCGACTTGCCCGCGATCGCCCGTCAGGCCTTGATGTAGCGCATCACCGCTTCGCAGATCACCTGCTTGTGACGCTGCTTGACCTGTTCGTCGGCCAGGTCGATCTGGAAGATATCGCCGAAGGTATGGCGATTCGATACCCGATAGAAGCAGAACGAGCTCATCAGCATGTGCAGGTCGATCACCTCGATCCCCGGGCGGAACACGCCCTGCTCCACGCCACGGGCGAGGATCTTGCCCAGCGCATCGAGCACCATGCTGCTCATTTCGCGGATCACCGGCGACTGCTTGACGTACTCGCCGTAATGGATGTTCTCGGTGCAGACGATGCGCACGAAGTCGACGTTGTTGGCGTGGTGGTCGAAGGTGAACTCCACCAGGCGCTGGATCGCCTGCTCGGGCGCAAGCGAGTCGAGGTCCAGGCTGTGCTCGGTCTTGCGGATGTCGCCGTAGAGCTTGACCAGGCATTCGACGTAGAGCTGCTCCTTGCTGCCGAAGTAGTAGTAGATCATGCGCTTGGAGGTGGCGGTGCGCTCGGCAATGGCGTCGACCCGGGCGCCGGCCAGGCCCTGCTGGACAAACTCGGTGATGGCGGCCTGGAGAATGTTCTCGCGGGTCTTTTCCGGGTTGTTCTTGCGCGATCTGCGCAGCCCTTCGACTTCAGGCTTGGCTACCGAATCACTCATACCGACTCACAGGCTCGTTATAGGAATCCGGGCGATTATCCGTGAGCCAGGCGATGCAGGGAAGCGTGGTGTTGCGCGAGAGTGCGCAGTCCCTGTAGGAGCGGCCTTGTGCCGCGAAAGGGCCGCAAAGCGGCCCCGGCGATCCTTGCTTGAACGCTGAAATCCTGGGGCTGCTACGCAGCCCATTCGCGGCACAAGGCCGCTCCTACAGCTACAGCACCGACTTGCGCGCCTTGGCCATCGCCGCCAGGCGCACCGCCACATTGGCCGCGCCATACCCGGCGTAACCGCCCTTGCGCTGCAGGATCTCGAAGAAGAAGCGCCCCTCGAACGGTTCGGTGTACACATGGAACAGCTCGCCGCCCTGGGCATCGCGGTCGTACAGCACGTTGTAGTACGCCAGCTCGCTGAGGAACTCGTCATCGAAGTCGAAGCGCGCCGCCAGGTCGTCGTAGTAGTTCAGCGGGATCTCCAGCAACGGCACGCCGGCCTCCTTGGCCCTGGCCACCTCGCGGAAGATATCGTCGCAGTCGAAGGCGACATGGTGCACGCCCGAGCCGCGATAACTGTCCAGGGCATGGGCGATGGCGGTGTTGCGGTTCTCCGAAATGTTCAACGGCAGGCGCAGGCTGCCGCACTGACTGCGCAGGGCACGGCTCTTGACCAGGCCATAGGGGTCGGGCAGCACCACCTCGTCGTCGGCGGTGAAATCGAACAGGCTCTTGTAGAACAGCACCCAGCTGTCCAGCGCCTCGGCCGGCAGCGCCAGGGCCATGTGGTCGATGCGCTTGAGCCCGCCGCTGGCCTGGGCGTTCCGGTCCAGGTGGAAGTCGGTGTCGTAGAGGGTCGGGCCATCGCTGTCCGGCTCTACCAGGTACAACAGGCTGCCATCGGGGGCGCGCACCGCCGGGATCTCGCGCTCATTGGGGCCGACCAGGCCACGGAACGGCTGGCCACGGTAGGCGGTGGCGCGCCGCAGCGCGGCCTGGCCGTCGTTCACCCGCAGGGCCGTGGCACACAACGACGGGCCATGGGCCTCGAAGAAGTTGTGGGCGAACGAGTAAGGCTCGGCGTTGAGCACGATATTGATATCGCCCTGGCGCAGCAGGCGCACCGCCTTGCTGCGGTGTTCGCCGACCTCGGCGAAGCCCAGGCGCTTGAGCCACACACCCAGGCGCGCGCCTACCGCCTCGTCGACGGCGAATTCAAGGAACTCCACGCCGTCGTAGCGGCTCGCGGGCGGCGGCGCGAACAGCACGCCAGGCTCGGCAGCCCGCGCCTCACGCTCCAACTGAAGGCGGGTCTTCTCCTCCAGATACAGCAGCGAACGCAAGCCGTCGGCGGCATTCTGCCGGGGCGGTGCCGCACGGAAACCGTCGTTGAAGATCTCCAGCGACAGCGGACCGCGATAGCCGGTGGCCAGAATCGGCGCGAGGAAACCCGCCAGGTCCATCTCGCCCTGCCCCGGGAAGCAGCGGAAGTGGCGACTCCACTCCAGCACGTCCATGGCCAGGATCGGTGCGTCGGCCATCTGCACGAAGAAGATCTTCTCGCCAGGGATATCGCGGATGCCGCTGGGATCACCCTTGACCGACAGGGTGTGGAAGCTGTCGAGGATCACCCCCAGCGCCGGATGATCCGCCTGGCGCACCAGGCTCCACACCTGCTGCCAGGTGTTGACGTGGCGGCCCCAGGCCAAGGCCTCGTAGCCGATGCGCAGGCCGCGGTCACCAGCGTGCTCGGCGAGCAGGCGCAGGTCGTCCACCAGCAGTTGCTCATCGCCCAGGGCGTCGGGCTGGACGTTGCTGCACACCAGCACCAGGTCGGTGCCCAGCTCCTGCATCAGGTCGAACTTGCGCTCGGCGCGGTCGAGGTTCTTGTGCAGGCGGTCGCGGCGGCAGCCTTCAAAGTCGCGAAACGGCTGGAACAGGGTGATCGCCAACCCCAGGTCCGCGCAAAGCTGGCGGATCTCGCGGGGGCTGCCGGCGTAGTACAGCAGGTCGTTCTCGAAGATCTCGACGCCGTCGAAACCCGCGGCGGCGATGGCTTCGAGTTTTTCCGGCAGGGTGCCGCTCAAGGAAACAGTGGCGATCGAACGGTGCATGGCGGGTGTTCCTTGTTATTGAGGGAGGCCTGGGCAGGTCCGGCCCTATCGCGGGGCAAGCCCGCTCCCACAGGTGTTGCGTTGTTCCCTGTAGGAGCGGGCTTGCCCCGCGAAAGGGCCAGTCCCGACAGCATCTGTCTGGCACGATCGATTATTCGCAGGTAAAGTCGCCCCGGCAACGCACTTTGTACGAAACAGTTAGTTTTCGTTCGATTACCGAACAAAACCCGTTCCGGCGAATTGATTCACCCACCCCCGTGAACAACCATGAACACCAGTCGCAGGCCCCGCCGGCCCTTCTCGCTGCCACGCCGGTCGTTCGGCGGACCCTGCGCTGCAACGCCCAACGTCACCACATAATAAGTTCAAGAAAACGGGTACCGACCTATGCATACCTTGCTCGCCCTGCGATCCGCGCCGCCGCGTTCGTCTTCTCCCTACAGCCCCGTTGCCGTGCCCCGCGCGCGCTGACCATCCGGCCCCTGACAAGAACAACGGAGACAACATGGCCCGCTCAAGCTCCCAAGCCAAGAAAGCCACCGCCAGCGGATGGATCGGCTCTGCCCTCGAGTACTACGACTTCTTCATCTACGCCCAGGCCGCGGCGCTGATCTTCCCGCAGATCTTCTTCCCCTCCGCCGACCCGAAAATGGCCATCATCGCCTCGCTGGCCACCTACGGCGTGGGTTACCTGGCGCGCCCGATCGGCGCCTGCGTGCTCGGCCACTGGGGCGACACTCGCGGGCGCAAGAACGTGCTGCTGCTGTGCATGTTCCTGATGGGCCTGTCGACCATGGCCGTGGGCCTGCTGCCCACCTACCACGACATCGGCCTGCTGGCCCCGGCGCTGCTGGTGGTGCTGCGCCTGGTCCAGGGCTTCGCCGTGGCCGGCGAAATCTCCGGAGCCAGCTCGATGATCATGGAGCACTCGCCGTTCGGCCGCCGCGGCTACTACGCCAGCTACACCCTGCAAGGCGTGCAGGCCGGCCAGGTGATGGCGGCGGCAGTGTTCCTGCCGCTGGCCTACTTCATGCCCAGCGAGGCCTTCAACGAGTGGGGCTGGCGCATCCCGTTCCTGATGAGCGCGGTAGTGCTGATCGCCGGTTTCATCATCCGCAAGGAAGTGCACGAGACCCCGGCTTTCGTCCAGGAGGAGAAACAGGACAAGGTCGCCAAGTCGCCGATCAGCGAAGCCTTCCGCCACAGCTGGAAGCACATGGTGCTGGTGATGTTCATGGCGCTGATGAACGTGATTCCGGTGGTCGCCACCATCTTCGGCGCGGCCTACGCGGTGCAGCCGGCCTACGGCATCGGCTTCGACAAGAGCGTGTACCTGTGGATCCCGGTGGTGGGCAACATCGTCGCGGTGCTGGTGATCCCCTTCGTCGGCAACCTGTCCGATCGGATCGGCCGTCGCCCGACCATGATCGCCGGCTGCCTGGGCTCGGGCCTGCTGGCCTTCGCCTACCTGTACGCGATCAGCATCCAGAACGTGCCGCTGGCCTTTACCGCTTCGATCCTGATGTGGGGCATGGTCTACCAGGGCTACAACGCGGTGTTCCCAAGCTTCTACCCCGAGCTGTTCCACACCCGCTACCGCGTCTCGGCCATGGCCATCGCGCAGAACATCGGCACCATGATCACCGCCATGCTGCCGGCGCTGTTCGCCGCCGTGGCGCCACCGGGTTCGGAGCATATCTGGCTGGTGGTCGGCGGGCTGGCGTTCCTGGTCACCTGCGTGTGCGCGTTCGCCGCGTACCTGGCGCCGGAGACCCATCGACTGGCCATGGAAGACCTGGGCAACCCACAGGCGCGGCCGATGGATCGCGAGGTCTATGAATCCGGCCGCAAGGCCACCGCGAAAGTGATGAGCTACTGAGGGCCCGGCCAGTCACCTGACATTATTGCCAGGTGACTGGTATTTCACAAACTGCTCTGCTGTGGGCGAGGGTTAAACCACAGGAGCAATCCGATGAAAGTGCGCAATTGGAAAACAGCGTGGGCGGGGGTATTACTGGCGATGGTCACGGTAATTTCCGCGCAAGCGGCCACGCCACTGTTTACTGTAGAAACCGGGCAGGATACCGCCCAGTTGAAGAAGACCGCGACAGGTTACCTGGCCAGGTTGTTAGCTGAACCTGCCAACGTCGAGATCAAGCTGGTCAAGGTGGATGCGAAGTTGGTCAATCCACAGACTCAGGCTATCGCCGTCTCGACACCTGATGGCAAAACCGTAGAGTTCCACTTGCGCCCCTCCAAGCCCCTGGCCAGCGGATTTGACAGTTGGGTAGGTTACAAGGCCTCCGAGTGGAAGAAAAAACACGCCAGCCAAGCGAAGAACGAAATCGATTACGATCCGCGCTACTATCTTTCCCTTGTACGCCAACAGGACAAGGTCGTCGGTAGACTGATCGTCGATGGGCAGCTCTATCGTCTTGACTACATAGGCCCTGGCCAGCACGCACTGATCAAGGTGGATGAGTCGAAACTGCCTGCGGAAGCCAGGCCGTTACGGGACACAGACGCCACTGACAAGATCACCCCGTCCGACAACGCCAAACGGCCTGACTTCTACGAGATAAATGTGCTGCTGGTATCAACCAAGCCCGTTCGCGAGAGTAAGCCAAACTATAAGGAAGAATTGATTGGTGCCTTGCAGGATGCCAACCAGTACTTCGTCAATAGCAAGATCAAAGTCATCTATTACCTTGCCGCTATCTACGACTCCAACTACGAAGGCGACGGTAGTGACCTGAACGAGCTGAAAAGCAAGGACACCGAGCTGGGCAAGATGGTCTGGAAATACCGCGGCGCGCTGGGCGCACACCTGGTCTCGCTGTATGGCACCTTCACCGAGTCCTGTGGGGTCGCGTACAGCTGGTCGACCAAGGAGACCGCGTACAGCGCCATCAGTTGCCCTTCGTCACTGGCCCATGTACTTGGCCAGAACTATGGCGGCAGCGTTGGCTGGGACCCCGCGCCTACCAATCCACTCAACCATGGCTACAAACGCGAGACCGCCCCTGAGTTCCATACCCAGATGGTCACCGCCCACGGCGCCCTGCCCAACTTCTCCAACCCCAGGGTGGAATATCAGGGCAAGCCCATGGGTGACGCGCTGCATGACATGGCGCAGTTCATTGAGGACAAGAGGGCCGAGTATGTGAGCAGTTTCTACGGCCCGCTCAATGCACTCAGTCTGTCGCTATATGAACAACCGGACTCCCAGGGAAAGGAATGCTACCTTCAGATTCGTTCCGGGCAACCAGTGAATATTTCCAGCGCGTGCAATGAGCAACCTGTGCGGTCCTTCTGGCTGACCAATATCGGCATCGCACAGCGCCTTTGCCTCTATGACGGACCGGGAGAACGTCATGTGTGCTACACGAGAACCGCCGAAGGTGCAGATGATGTCGAGGTCAAGAATATTGACGACTCAAAAGATGTACCCGCAGGCTACATTCGTGAGCAGAAAGGCGGAGCACTGAATGGCGCCGTTGTAGATGCCCTGCATGGAGGTAATGCTGTCCTGCTGTTTGCTGAGAAAAACTTCAAAAGCCCGATGTGTGGCTTTAGCACTTCCTTTTCCGAATACCTGATCACTGAAGAAGTAGGCTGCCCTCACGACGCGGGCGGCAAGGCACGTTCAGCGCGAATCTTCTCGCATTCAGCAGGCAGCCCCCCCACTAGCTATTGGACGTTCTATAACGAAGACCGTAGCCGGACATTGAATTTCAAAGGTCAGCTATACGGTAAATTCGGGATAGCTGACTTCGATTCCCCCAACGGTATTCCAAACACTATCGAGAGGACTCAGACAGGCGGTGCCATGAACGGTAATGTTCACCGCTTCAGGTTCAATATTTCTCCACCCAATTAAACGGAGTTCGAACCTGCCAAGTCATTGAAGGCGGTGGGGTCGCTACACGGCTCCCTGCCTTCAATCAGGCAACCGATACCGCTCGGTAAAATACTGCCGAAAGAACTCCACCGCCACCCGCACCTTGGCCGAGCCGGCCAAGGGCGCGGTGTACACCGCCCAGATGTCCGCCGCCTGCTGGTAGTCCGGCAGCACCTGCACCAGCCGCCCCTCGGCGATGCTGTCGTGCACGTCCCACCACGAGCGCAGCAGGATACCCCGCCCGTCCAGGCACCACTGGTGCGCCACCTCGCCATGGTTGCTCGACAGCCCGCCGGTCACCCGCACGCTCTCCTCGCCCTGCGGCCCTTCCAGGTGCCATAGCCCGAACGGGTGGTCACGCTCCTTGATCACCAGGCAGTCATGGCTGGCCAGGTCCGCCAGCACCCGCGGCGTGCCATGCTCGGCCAGGTACGCAGGCGCCGCGCACAACACCCGACGGTTGCGCGCCAGGGGCTTGGCGATCAGGTGCGGGGCGATCACGTTACCCACGCGGATATCCAGGTCGACCCCTTCGGCGATCAAGTCCACCAGGCGGTCGTGCACATCCAGGCGGATGTCCAGGCGCGGATAGCGCGCCGCCAGTTCCGACAGCGCCGGCGCCACGAAGCGTCGGCCCAGGCCAAGGCTGCTGGCGATACGCAACTGCCCGACCGGCTCGCGCTGGCCGGCGTTGAGGTCGTCGCCCATGCGTTGCAGGGTCTCGAAGATCTGCTGCGCCCACTGGTACACCCGCTCGCCCTCCTCGCTCACCGTCACCCGCCGGGTGGTGCGGTGCAGCAGGCGCACGCCGAGGCTGTCCTCCAACAGGCGGATGCGCTTGCTGACGAACGCCGCCGACATGCCGCGCTCGTCGGCCACCGCGGCAAAGCTGGCGCGACGGGCCACCTGCAGGAAGATATCGAGGTCATCCAGGTTCGGCAGATTATTCACGATTCGTGCACCAAGAATTGATAGATTGCCGGATTATCTCCGAAGCACAGCCTTATAGCATGGCCGCATCTTCCCTGAACACGAGAGGCGCCCCATGACCAAGACCTTCAAGATCGCCGCCATCCCCGGTGACGGCATCGGCAACGAAGTCCTCCCCGAAGGCCTGCGCGTGGTCGAGGCCGCCGCCCGCAAGCACGGCCTGAACCTTGAGTTCGAGTTCTTCGAGTGGGCCAGCTGCGACTACTACCTGGCCCACGGCAAGATGATGCCCGACGACTGGTTCGACCAGCTCAAGGGCTTCGACGCCCTGTACTTCGGCGCCGTCGGCTGGCCGGACAAGGTCCCGGACCATATCTCGCTGTGGGGTTCGCTGCTGAAATTCCGCCGCGATTTCGACCAGTACGTGAACATCCGCCCGGTACGCCTGTTCCCCGGCGTGCCCTGCCCGCTGGCAAACAAGCAGCCCGGCGACATCGACTTCGTGGTGATCCGCGAGAACACCGAAGGTGAATATTCGTCCCTGGGCGGGCGCATGTTCGAAGGCACCGACAACGAGTTCGTGCTGCAGGAGTCGGTGTTCACCCGCCGTGGCGTGGACCGCATCCTCAAGTACGCCTTCGACGTGGCCCAGACCCGCGAGCGCAAGCACGTCACCTCGGCGACCAAGTCCAACGGCATGGCCGTGAGCATGCCCTACTGGGACGAGCGCACCGCCGCCATGGGCGCCCACTACCCCGAGATCAGCTGGGACAAGCAGCACATCGACATTCTCTGCGCCCGTTTCGTGCTGCAGCCGGAGCGCTTCGACGTGGTGGTGGCCTCCAACCTGTTCGGCGACATCCTCTCGGACCTCGGCCCGGCCTGCGCCGGCACCATCGGCATCGCGCCGTCGGCCAACCTCAACCCCGAGCGCAAGTTCCCGTCGCTGTTCGAGCCGGTGCACGGTTCGGCGCCGGACATCCATGGCCAGAACATTGCCAACCCGATCGCGATGATCTGGTCCGGCGCGCTGATGCTCGAGTTCCTCGGCCAGGCCGACAATGACGCCCGCTACCAGGCGGCCCATGACGACATCCTCAAGGCCATCGAGACAGTGATCGCCAACGGCGACACCACCCGCGACATGGGCGGCAGCCGCTCGACCCAGGAAGTGGGCAAGGCCATTGCAGAGCTGCTCGGGGCCTGAGTCGGCGGCGCTTGCTTCGCGGGTAAACCCGCTCCCACAGGATGGATGCAAACCCTGTGGGAGCGGGTTTACCCGCGAAAAGGGTGAAACCAACCATCCGGATTGTCCGACGATCCTATTGCCACCCACTTCGATTCAATGCAGAATCTGTAAACCAAAAGATACTTGTTATCCATCGGTTAACAGAAAGGAAAACCCAGCCTCGATACGGACTTCCCCAACGCCTGACGCCTACTACAAAAAAAATGCTCCAGGAGACAATTGATGTCCCCCAATAACAAAAAGATCGACGTGTTCCTGATCGCCGTGAGCCTGTTGGCCGTGCTGCTCACCGTGATCGGCCTTGCTGCCTTCCCGGCCCAGGCCGAAAGCCTGGCCAACCAGCTGTTCGAGGTGGCCACCCGCACCTTCGGCACCAGCGTCCAGGTCCTGGTGTTCGGCAGTTCCCTGGCCGTGCTGTACCTGGCCTTCAGCAAGTACGGCAACATCCGCCTGGGCGCCGGCAAGCCGGAGTATTCCACCACCACCTGGGTGTTCATGTTCATCTGCGCCGGCATGGGTTCCTCGACCCTGTACTGGGGCGTGATGGAGTGGGCCTACTACTACCAGACCCCGGGCCTGAACATCGCGCCGATGTCGGCCAAGGCCCTGGAGTACAGCGTTAGCTACTCGTTCTTCCACTGGGGCATCAGCGCCTGGTCGATCTACGCCCTGGCCTCGCTGGCCATGGCCTATCACTTCCATGTGCGCAAGAAGAGCGGCCTGAACCTGGCCTCGATCATCGAGGCGGTCACCGGTTTCAAGGCCACCGGCCCCGTCGGGCGCGCCGTCGACCTGATCTTCCTGCTGACCATGATGGGCGCGCTGACCGTGTCGCTGGCGCTCACCGCCTCGACCCTGACCCGTGGCCTTGCCGACCTGGCCGGCACCCCCAACACCTTCACCGTGCAACTGCTGGTGATCGGCGCGGTGGCGCTGCTGTTCTCGCTGAGTTCGTACATCGGCATCGACGGCGGCCTGCAGCGCCTGTCGAAGATGGTCTGCATCGGCGCCCTGGTATTCGCGGCCATTGTCCTGCTGGTCGGCCCGACCCAGTTCACCCTGAACAACACCGCCAACTCCATCGGCCTGATGCTGCAACATTACGTGCAGATGAGCCTGTTCACCGACCCGGCCGGCGATGGCGCCTTCACCCGCAACTGGACGGTGTTCTACTGGCTGTGGTGGGTGTCCTACGCGCCGGGCGTGGCCATGTTCGTCGCCCGCGTCTCGCGTGGCCGGCTGATCAAGGAAGTGGTGTTCGCCCTGCTGCTGGGCGGCAGCTTCGGTTGCTGGTTCTTCTTCGGCGCGCTGGAAAGCTACAGCATGCACCAGTTCATCAACGGCCAGATCGACGTGCCCAAGCTGCTCGGTACCCTCGGTGGCGAAGCGGCGGTGACCGATCTCTTGCTGGCCCTGCCATGGGGCACGCTGTTCCTCGCCGCGTACCTGTTCATCATGGCGGTATTCTGCGCCTCGCACATGGACGCCGCCGCCTACGCCGTGGCCGCCACCAGCACCCGCAACCTGCGCGAGGGCGAGGACCCGAGCCCGACCCTGCGCCTGTTCTGGTGCGTGGTACTGACCCTGGTGCCGCTGGCCATGCTGTTCGCCAAGGCCTCGCTGTCGACCATGAAGACCGCCGTGGTGCTCACCGCGATCCCGTTCATGGTGATCCTGCTGGTGAAGATCTACGGCTTCTTCAAGTGGCTGGCGGCCGACTACGGCCAGGTGCCGGCGTACCGCATCGAGGAAGAGGCCACCCGCCTGGCCGGCGAAGAGCCGCAGCAGCAGGCGCCGCGCAGCGCAGCGGCGGTGCACTGACCATGTAGGAGCGGCCTTGTGCCGCGAAAGGGGCGCGAAAGGGGCGCGAAGCGGCCCCCAGGATCTGGGGTCTACCTCGGATTTGCAGGGGCTGCTGCGCAGCCCTTTCGCGGCACAAGGCCGCTCCTACAGGAAGCAGCGTCACGCAGCAGTACAAAAAAATTTACCCAACTTGTTAACCAACAGATACGTGTTAACCAATAAGAACCGAGATAGAGCCATGAACGATTTCAAACGCCTGCCCGCCGACTTCTGCGCCAACCCCGAAGAGGCCTTCACCCTCCCGGCAAAGTTCTACACCCAGGCCGCCGTCTTCGAGCACGAGAAGGAAGCGATCTTCGCCCGCAGTTGGATCTGCGTCGGCCACCGCAGCGAAGTCGCCGAAAAAAACGCCTACATCACCCGCCAGGTGATCGGCGAAAGCATCATCGTCGTGCGTGGCCGCGACGACGTGCTGCGCGCGTTCTACAACGTCTGCCCGCACCGCGGCCACCAGCTGCTCGAAGGCAGCGGCAAGGCCAAGAACGTCATCACCTGCCCGTACCACGCCTGGACCTTCAAGCTCGACGGCGAACTGGCCCATGCGCGCAACTGCGAGAACGTGGCCAACTTCGACAAGGACAACTCCACCCTGGTGCAGCTGCGCGTCGAAGAGTACGCCGGCTTCATCTTCATCAACATGGACAACGACGCCGGTTCCGTCGAAGACCAGCTGCCCGGCATGCAAAAACGCATGCGCGAGGCCTGCGCGGTGATCGACGACCTGCACCTGGCCGCACGCTTCGTCAGCGACACCCCGGCCAACTGGAAGTCGATCGTCGACAACTACCTCGAGTGCTACCACTGCGCCCCGGCCCACCCCGGCTTCTCCGACTCGGTGGACGTCGGCCAGTACAGCCATAGCCTGCACGGCAACTGGACCTTGCAGTACGGCCTGGCCAAGCCGTCGGAGCAGTCGTTCAAGTTCGATGAAACGGTCAAGGATCCGTCCTTCGCCGGCTTCTGGGCCTGGCCGTGCACCATGTTCAACGTACCGCCAGGGGCCAACTTCATGACCGTGATCTACGAGTTCCCGGTCGATGCCGAAACCACCCTGCAGCACTACGACATCTACTTCCTCAACAAGGACCTCAGCGAGGAGCAGCACAAGCTGATCGACTGGTACCGCGAGGTGTTCCGTCCCGAGGACCTGCGCCTGGTCGAAAGCGTGCAGAAGGGCCTGAAGTCCCGCGGCTACCGCGGCCAGGGCCGGATCATGGTCGATTCGCAGCGCAGCGGCGTGAGCGAGCACGGCATCGCCCACTTCCACAACCTGATCGCCGTCGCCCACCTGGACGACTGAACACGCTCCCCGCCCCGCGCCAGGGCCTGGCGCGGGGCTTCGTTGTCGAGGTACGCCATGGCCAAGCAATACGAAATGTTCAAGGTGCGCGTGACCGACGTGGAACAGGCCACGCCGCAGATCAAGCGCTTCACCCTGGCCCGCGCCGACGGCGCCGCCCTGCCCGCCTTCAGCGGCGGCAGCCACGTCATCGTGCAGATGCAGTCGGCCTGCGGCAGCCAGTTCAGCAATGCCTACTCGCTGATGAGCGACCCGCGCCAGTTGCACAGCTACCAGATCGGCGTGCGCCTGGAGGAGCAGTCCAAGGGCGGTTCGGCGTTCATGCACCAGCAGGTCGAGGTGGGCAGCGAGCTGACCATTTCCACCCCCAACAACCTGTTCGCCCTCGACCCAAGCGCCGGGCGCCATGTGCTGATCGCCGGCGGCATCGGCATCACCCCGTTCCTGGCGCAGCTGCACGAGCTCGAAGGCGGCAGCACCCCCTACGAGCTGCACTACGCCTTCCGCGCCCCCGAGCACGGCGCCTTCCAGGGCGACCTGGCGCAAGGCCCGCATGCCGGCAACACCCGCTTCTATATCGACAGCCTGGAGCGCAAGCTCGACCTCGCCGCGCTGTGCGCGGGGCTGGCCGATGACGCCCATCTCTATGTGTGCGGGCCCAAGCCGCTGATCGACGCGGTGATCGCCAGCGCCGCCGCCGCCGGCATCGCCGAGTCCCGCGTGCATTGGGAACAGTTCGCCGCCGCCGCGCCGGCCGCAGGCTCGGCGTTCACCGTGGTACTGGCGCGCTCCGGCACCGAACTGGAAGTCGAGCAAGGCATGACCATTCTCCAGGCCATCGAGAAATCCAAGGCCGCCAAGGTCGAGTGCCTGTGCCGCGAAGGCGTGTGCGGCACCTGCGAGACGGCGATCCTCGAAGGCGAGGCCGAGCATTTCGACCAGTACCTGAGCGACGAGGAGAAAGCCTCGCAGCAGACCATGATGCTGTGCGTCTCGCGGGCGCGCTCGGCGCGGTTGGTGCTGGATCTCTGAACCTTGGCGGCGGATCGCCTGCCCGCGCGGATTCGCCGGTGAGATGTAACTGAATAGTGCCAATAAGCGCTGAAAAGGAAAATCAGAGAAACGTCCTACGCGGATTTGGGAAGCCCTGCTGACCACCCACAATCCGTTCCTCGCTAGTGTTTCAGGTCTGCGTAACGTCGCCCGTGGCTGGCTGCAACAGCCAGCCATGGGCCTGCACGACGGTACGGCCATTGCCAGCGAGGACCTTATGCGAAATTCCCCCGGAACACTTCAGCAGGTAATCAACAGCCCCGACGCGGCCCTCGGCCATCAGCTCGACAAACCGGCCATCCCGCACGACTGGTCCAAAGTTGTCGCCGCGCTGCCCCAGTCTCGGAGCTATCCATGACCCTCAGCCTCAGTCAATCCATCCTGGACGCACAACGCCAAGCCATCCCCGTCCCCAAGCCCCGCTGTTCCGCCTGCCAGCGTATAGGCCTGCCCATCCTCCTATTACGTACCGCCTACGCCCCCAGCCCCAAGACCCTGAGCACGCGCAACCTGCCCAACTACAACGGTATCGCCGGCATCCCCATGCACAACGAACAGTTGCGCATCCTGCGCCAGGGCTATGTCTACGTGCTGCTCGATCAACGGGTCTGGCACGCCTACCAGGTCACCCCCGAAGGGGCCCTGCGCCAGTTCCCAGCCTTCCAGCCTCCCCCGCAAGCCGGCAAGCCCTTGTCCACGGCCTGCCGGCAAGAACATCACGATGTCATCGCGTCGTTCATCAACATCAACACCCTGCTGTACTCGACCGCCTGGATCGCCTTCGCCAACGATCCCTGGCCCAAGCCCGTGCTGGACCAGTACAAGCACGCCATCGCGAACAACGACCCCGAGCTCACCAGCCGCTTCCAGGCTCTCGACCTGAAAGCGGCCCGCGAAGCGCCCGGCAGCGTGGGCCGGGCCATGCACGCAGACCGCCTGCAACTCGACGAGGTCCTGGAATACGCCGTGCCAAGCACCGGCCCCTTCACCAGCGTCCATGGCTTCTACCCTCGCCTCGAGCGCCTGGCGGCCACACGCACGTACATCGCTGCCCTGATACAACGCGAAGAGCTCGCCGATGGCGTGCTCGCGCTGACGGTGCCAGACCCCGTCGGCATGGTCCAGGAGTGCAACGCGCAACGCCTCGCCTGGGTCCAGGCCCTGCAGGCCTGGCGCGCCGAGCCGCAACGGCACTTCGAGCATTTCACCTCCCTGGCCCTGCTCGGCATTCGCGAGCTGAACGCCACGCTGGCCGCTGGCGAGGCCGCCGCCGAAGTCGAACGAGAAGCACGGGAGGTGGAGCGCTGGAACAGCAGCCCCCTGCTCGCCGCCAAGGCCCCCCTCCCCGCCGTGGATGTCGAGGCCCAGTTGCCGCGCCGGATCGAACGCAAGCAGCAGGAGGCACGGGAACGCTTCGAGGAACGCTACGACGAAGGTGAGCGCAGCGCCTTCGCCAGCGCCTACGAGACCGAACTGCACAACCGCCAACAGCTGATCGACCAGCTCGCCACCTTGTATGCCGAGCTCTACGCCGCCCCGGCGTTTCAACGCATCGCCTACAACGACTACAGCGCCATCGACTG